>JBHARQ010000131.1:0-4323 GCA_041831015.1 Simonsiella sp.
ATTTAAAAAAACATACTTCTAAAAAATATTTTCAGGCAGCCTGAAAACCAAAAAACACATTCCACACATTTTTTAAATTAAAGCAGTTCAACATATTTTAAATAGAGAAAACAGGTCATCACTATGTTTTTCAGCAACTTACTCAGCTTGGCAATTTGGGTGCCGATTATTGCGGGGGTACTGGTCTTGGCGACAGGGTCGGACAACCGCGCCCCGCTTGCGCGTATTCTCGCTTTGATTGGCGCAATCGCAGGTTTTTTGGTTACCTTGCCGTTGTTTACCCACTTTGACCGCACCAGTAGCGGCTATCAGTTCACCGAACTGCACCCGTGGATACCCGCGCTCAATCTCAACTACGCGCTGGGCGTGGACGGCATTTCTGTGCTGTTTGTGATTTTGAATGCGTTTATTACGCTGATGGTCGTGTTGTCGGCTTGGGAAGTCATTCAGAAACGCCCTGCACAATACATGGCGGCATTTTTGATTATGTCAGGCTTGATTAATGGCGCATTTGCCGCTCAAGACGCGATTTTGTTCTATGTCTTCTTTGAAGGCATGCTCATTCCGTTGTACTTGATTATCGGTATGTGGGGTGGTCCGCGCCGTGTGTATGCGGCGGTGAAGCTGTTTTTGTACACCTTGCTTGGCTCGTTGCTGATGTTGGTGGGACTGATTTATCTGTCGTATCAAGCAGATGGCAGTTTTGCGATTAGCGATTTGCAAAACATTAAGCACATTCCGTTGGGCGTACAGCAATTATTGTTTATCGCATTCTTCTTGTCGTTTGCGGTGAAAGTGCCGATGTTCCCTGTGCATACTTGGTTGCCTGATGCCCACGTTGAAGCACCAACAGGTGGCTCTATGGTGTTGGCGGCGATTACATTGAAAATTGGTGCATACGGTTTCTTGCGTTTTATTTTGCCGATTTTGCCCGATGCGTCTCGCTATTTCGCGCCAGCCGTGATTGTGTTGAGCTTGATTGCCGTGATTTACATTGGCATGGTGGCGTTGGTGCAAACCGATATGAAAAAATTGGTGGCGTATTCGTCTATTAGCCATATGGGTTTTGTTACGCTGGGTATTTTCCTGTTTAGTGGCGTGTTTTCAGGCAGCCCGTTGGGTGAATTGAACGACTGGGGCTTGAAAGGCGCAATCGTGCAAATGATTTCACACGGCTTTGTGTCTGCGGCGATGTTTATGTGTATCGGTGTGATGTACGACCGCTTGCACACGCGCAATATTGCCGACTATGGCGGTGTGGTGAATGTGATGCCGAAATTTGCTGCGTTTATGATGTTGTTTGGTATGGCGAATGCAGGTTTGCCTGCGACATCGGGTTTCGTGGGCGAATTTATGGTGATTATGGGCGCGGTGGAAGTGAATTTGTGGATTGGCGCATTAGCCGCTTTGACCTTGATTTATGGCGCATCTTACACATTGTGGATGTACAAACGCACCATTTTCGGTGAAATCACTAATCCCGAAGTCAAAGAAATGAAAGACATTAATTGCCGTGAATTTGCTATTTTGGCAATTTTGGCGGTAGCCGTATTGGGCATGGGTTTGTATCCCGAAGCGTTTATCGCTGTGGTACACCAAGCCGCAGATAACTTGATTGCCCAAGTGGCACAAAGCAAGATTTGAGGTGCGCGATGAATTGGAATTGGACAGAATTGAATTTAAGTGCTGCCACACCTGAAATTGTGTTGCTGTGTGGCTTGTTCGCGGTGTTGTTGGCGGATTTGTGGACGAGCGATAAAAATCGTTATATTACCCATGTATTAAGCATTATTGTATTGATGGCGGCGGTGTGTGGACAAGTAGCGGTTTGGACAGATGGCGCGGTATCGGCATTCAATGGCATGTACATTGCCGATGGCATTTCGCAATTAAGCAAAATTGCCATTTATTTGGGTACGGCGTTGTTGTTTGTGTATGCCAAGCCGTATAACCAAGACCGTGCTTTGTTTAATGGCGAATTTTACACGCTGGCGTTGTTTGCCAATGCGGGCATGGGCGTGATGATTAGCGCAGGGCATTTTTTGAGCGCGTATGTGGGCTTGGAACTGTTGTCTTTGTCTTTGTATGCGATGATTGCCTTGCGCCGTGATAGCGCGGAAGCATCGGAAGCGGCGTTGAAATATTTTGTATTGGGTGCGTTGGCATCGGGGATTTTGTTATACGGTATTTCAATGGTTTATGGCGCGACAGGCAGCCTGAATTTTGCTCAAATTGCTCATTTATCAGAAAGTGGTCAAGTTAATGGCTGGTTGTTGAAACTAGGGGTGCTGTTTATTGTGGCGGCGGTGGCGTTTAAATTTGGTGCGGCGCCGTTCCATATGTGGGTGGCGGATGTGTATCAAGGTTCGCCCATTTCGGTGGCGGCATTTGTGGGTTCTGTGCCTAAAATTGCGGCAACGGTGTTTACGTTCCGTATGATGGTGGGTGGATTTTTATTCCAAAAATGGGATTGGCAATTAATGTTCGCGGCGTTGGCGATTGCCTCTTTGGTAGTGGGTAATTTGGCAGCGATTATGCAAACGAATGTGAAACGTCTGTTTGCGTTTTCAACGGTGTCGCACATGGGTTTTATTCTGTTGGGCTTTTTGGGCAAGGCGATTGGCGTGGAAGCGGCGGTTTATTATGCGATTGCTTATGCGGTGATGAGTTCGGCAGGTTTTGGTGTGCTGATGTTGTTGAGCCGCGACGGTTTTGAATGTGAAAATATTTCGGATTTGGCGGGCTTGAATCAGCGTAATGCGTGGTATGCGTTTGTGATGCTGCTGGTGTTGTTTAGCATGGCTGGCATTCCGCCGTTGATGGGCTTTTATGCGAAATTTGCGGTATTGAAGGCTTTGGTGGGGGCATCGTATGCGTGGGCGATTGGTTTGGCGGTGTTTGCGGTGATTATGTCGTTGATTGGCGCGTTCTATTATTTGCGCGTGGTGAAAGTGATGTATTTTAGTGAGGCAACCGACCAGACGCCGATTAAGGGCGATTTGGTGGCGAAATGGTTGTTGTCATTGAATGCGGCGTTGTTGTTGATTTGGGGGATTTTCCCGAGCCAATTAACGGCGGTGGTGCAACACGCATTGCAAATTTCTGGTTTGTAATTAGAAAAAGGGTATTTTCAGGCTGCTTGGAGATTTCAGGCAGCCTGAAATTTTTGTTAATTAAAATATTTTGAATATAATGAACATACTCAATATCAGCCCTACTACTAAAATTGAAACCTTTGTAAAACTCACTACACCGTCATTCCTGCGTAGGCAGGAATCCAAGTTTCCGCAGTACAAATATATGTTTATTAATCGGAAAATTAGATTACCGCCTGCGCGGTAATGACGGTGTAGTTGATGTTTTTAGGATTTTGCAAAGGTTTCAAATTCCCAAAAAGTGAGCCACCCATGATACAACCGAAACGCATCAAACCGATTTTTCAGGCTGCCTGCATGATGATTTTATTGACGGGCTGCCTGAAAGCCAACGAGCCTGAACCCCAAATAGACCGCTCACTCACTTGTGTGCCTGATAAACCCGTGAATTGGGGCGAAATCTACAGTCAATATACACACAAATCATTTAAAGAAAGTTTTAATGAAATTTGGACGGCAGATGAACACGCCAATCGTGATGAATCGGATTGGGGACTACATGATAATATTTATGATAAAAGT
Source organism: Simonsiella sp. (assembly GCA_041831015.1). Lineage (GTDB taxonomy): Bacteria > Pseudomonadota > Gammaproteobacteria > Burkholderiales > Neisseriaceae > Simonsiella. The sequence goes on from JBHARQ010000131.1 coordinate 3,678, forward strand.
TGCAAAATCATCAGACCGTTTTGGGGCGAACCGACATTAGGCAGCAAAAGCTGTTTGCCTTGGAAAATCAAAACTTACGACACCATAGACAAAGTGGTGAAATGGCGCGAAACAGGCGAAATTTCAAACACATTTGAAGAATTAGTGGGCAAACATTGGCAAGGCGAAGCTTTTGACCCACGCGTAGAAAATCCGTTTAAACCTGAATGGTATAATCAAGATGCTGATTTTGCAGTCATCATGCGTAATGGGCATACAACATGGTTTTATCCAAAAGATTGTTGCAAATTCATGACATTTGATGAAATGAAACAAGAAATTCTGAAACATCATCCTGATAAATGGCAATATGATGATAAAGAAGCACAATATAAACACATCTATTTTCGGAAATGGAATGCTTGGAAAATTGATGATAATGTGGGCATCACAGATAATGAGCGAGATATTAATTTATTAAAATATCCATTAAATTCAGAAAGTCCCAAATATGATTTATATGAACATAAAAATTATTTTAAAAAAGAAGAGTTTTTAATGTATAGAGCTGTAAATCATTGTGGTCATAGAATGAATTTTTCTATTGATATTACTCGCTAAATTTTCAGAAGTGTAGCAACTGTATTTTTAACCCCGTCGGGCAAAA
>JBHARQ010000132.1:0-6458 GCA_041831015.1 Simonsiella sp.
AATCGCAAACCGCCGTAAATTTTGTAGGGAATGGCAGCCTGAAACAACGCGTTTTCCAAAACCCGCGATTGTGCATTGCTGCGATACAACAGCGCGATTTGGTTTAAATCCCAACCTTCACGTTGCAAGGCTTTGATTTCTGATACCACAAATTCGGCTTCTGCCACATCATTAAATGCTGATAAAAAGCGGATTTTGTCGCCCACTTCCGCATCGGTATGCAATGATTTGCCCAAGCGGTCGGTATTGTGTTGAATGACGGCATTGGCAGCCGCCAAAATATTGCCCACGGAACGGTAATTTTGTTCCAATTTAATGGGTTGTTGAATGTGGAAATCTTGCAAAAATTGCGCCATATTGCCCACGTTCGCGCCACGGAAACGGTAAATGCTTTGGTCGTCATCGCCTACGGCAAACACCGCCGCGCCACCACCTGCCAGTAATTTGAGCCATGCGTATTGTAATTTATTGGTATCTTGAAATTCATCTACCAAAATATGTGTGAAACGGCTTTGATAATGCGCTAATAAGACGGGATTAGCATTAAATAGTTCATAACTTCGCAATAGTAATTCGGCAAAATCCACCACGCCTTCACGTTGGCACAGTTGTTCATATTCTGCATAACAGCGAATCAAGCGTTGGGTGTACGGGTCGGGCGCGTCAAGGCTGCCTGAACGTAAACCTGCTTCTTTTTGTGCATTAATAAAGCCTTGCAATACACGCGGCGCAAGTACTTTGTCATCAATATCCATTTGTTTTAATAAACGTTTGATGATGGATGCTTGGTCGCTGCTGTCCAAAATTTGAAACGTTTGTGGCAAACCTGCATCACGATAATGTAAACGCAATAAGCGATGGCAAATCCCATGAAACGTCCCCAACCACATGGCGCGTAAATTATGCGGCAACATGGCAGATAGACGGGTGTGCATTTCTTTTGCCGCTTTATTGGTAAAGGTCACTGCCAGAATATTATGCACATTAGCATGTGCGTGTTGCAGCAGCCATGCGATGCGTGTGGTCAAAACGCGCGTTTTGCCACTGCCTGCACCTGCCAAAATTAGCGCGGACGTTTGTGGATTGCATTCAACAGCTTGACGTTGTTGTGGATTGAGATGTTGTAGAAAATTGGGGGTGTCGTCTTGGAAAAACATGGTTCAGGCTGCCTGAAAATGATTTGGGAAATGTGATTGTAGCGCAAAATGGCTTTCAGGCTGCCTTTCAGTACACGATAAAATTTAACAACATTATATGGAGCGGCGACGGCTCGTCGCCAACTATTGAAATTCATAAAATTAAATTGATGAGTTATGTTAGAAATGGCGACGAGCCGTCGCCGTTCCATTTTTGTCATGTATTGAAGGCTGCCTCAAACCTGTTAAATTATCCACTCACCATCACCACGAGCGCAGCGTGGGTGCGGCGGCAAGACGCCGCGTTCTGGTCAATGTTCAGACATTTTTTTTAATGGGGTATATTGAATGGCAAATGGTTGATTGGGTGATTTTGTTGTGATTGTGTTGCGTTTTTGTTTGGGTGCGATGTTTGCCGTCTGTTTGGGCGATGTCTATGTTACAATGAAAAGGTTTTTATCATTTTGCGGAGTCTGAAACCATGTTAAATCGTTTATTGTCTAAATTAAAAAATAAATTAACAGAAACTGATGCGATTCAGCATGATACCACGCCTGCACCTTCACTCGTAACCACGCCATCTATGATTACGTTGGCAGACATTCCGCCGCCAAGCCCTGAATTGCACCCCATTTCAACGATGGATGTGCCGCTGGACGTAGAAGAGTGTGGTTGTAAAGCGGTGGTTACTGAAACGGGGGAAATTGATTTTTGTGGCTTGATGTTGGAACAGACGATTGAATCGCATCGTGCATGGATTGAGCAATTGCGTGATGTGTTGGGTGGTAAAATTCCAGAAGCCTATTCGCCTGAAGTGATTGGTTCAGAAACAGGTTATTGCAAATTAGGTGATTGGCTTCACAATGAAGCGCGTTGTCTCGCAAAATATCCTGAATATGCGGTGGTGGCAGATGTGCATCGTGCGTTTCACGAATGCGCGGCAGAAATTGTCCGTTTGCATCAAAAACAGCATTTTGCTGATGCAGTGATGATGTTGCGAACGCAATTGGCTGCATTGTCAGAAGAGTTGGAAGCGTCATTGGTGCGTTTACATGAGCAGTCGCAAGCAGCTAAACAAAATGGTGATGATTGTGGTTGTTCATAAATGATTCAATACAATATCATTTATCACATTTCAGGCTGCCTGAATCCATCAGGCAGCCTGAAATGATGATGACCATGTACTAAAAATAAACATGATACGGAATAATAAAATATGCCACGTCAATCATTTATGACATTATATACAGTGTCTCTGCTTGCGCCAGTGATGGGCATGGCAGCCAATCCGACTGTATCCGAATCACAGTCGATTCCGCCACTTTCCAACGAAACACCGCCAACCCTTCCACCGCAAGAATGGGCAGACCCCGTTACCGAATTTGATGTAACCAAAAATGCACAACGCAAAACCACATCTGCCGTAGAGAATAACACCTTAACCGAAACCCAACCCAATCACGATGCAAGCGATTCATCACAAACATTATCATTAAGCAAAGCCGAATTAGCCCAGCAGCCTGAATTACTGTATCGCGCTTTAGCGTCCAGCGTTCGACTGAAAAATATAGAAGGCATTCGCACCCTATTACCCATTTACCAACAACAGCCTGACCCCAAAGACACCGTATTGATTGATTTGGCAACGGCATTGGTGGCGCGTGCCGATGGCAAAGCAGGTAAAGCCGCCCAGCATTATCAAAAAGTATTGGAAAAACAACCCAATTTGGCTTCAGTTAAATTAGGACTGGCGCAAAGTCTATTTGATGACAAGCAAAATAAAGCAGCCGATGAAGCCTTTGCCAAAATTGAAGCCGAACCCGATTTGCCCAAAGAAGTCCAAGAATTAACCCAAAGTTATCGCAAAATCCTCAAAAAGCGCAGAAAATTCAATTTTTATGCCAATGCTAATTATACCCGCGATAACAATATTAATAATGCGCCCGAAACCCGTGTCATTAAAACCCGTAACGGCGAATGGAAAATGCCCGAACCCAAACGCGCACAAGGTTTCGCCTATCGCGCAGGCATGAGCAAAGACACGCCCTTATTTAAAAACTACCAATTCCGTACCAATGTGGATTTGTGGGGGAAATTTTATTGGGATAATCATGCTTATGATGATTTATCAGCGCGTGTGAGCGCAGGTTTGGTGTATGAAAATGTGCGTAGCGAATTATCGGTGCAGCCTTATTATGAACGCCGTTGGTTTGGTACCGAAAAATACGCCACCGAAAAAGGCGGTCGTGTTGAAGCATCACATTGGTTTAACCCAAAAAATCAAATGATTGTCGCAGGCGAATTGGGACGTGATACTTATGATACGCGCAAATTTTTAAATGGGCGAACCGCTAATGTGTCGGGTACATTAGTGCATCTTCATAATAAAAATCAATATTTTACCATTGGCGCGGATTTGTCGCGTAAATCAGCCGTAGATGGTAGCGATGCGTATCGCCGTAAAGGATTACGCGCCACATGGTCGCGGACTTGGAAACGAACAGGTTTTTCTACCATCTTAACGGCGAATTATGGGCAGCGCAGTTATGATGCCCATGATTTTTTCAATATTGTGCGGAAAGACAAAGAATACACCGCCACCCTGTCTATTTGGCATAAAAAAGTGCAATTATGGGGCATTCAGCCGCGTTTGGTGGGTGTGTATCATCGTAATGACAGCAATCATTTTTTATATGATTATCGCAAGGCGTATGCGTTTGTTCAATTAAGCAAATCGTTTAAATAAGACGTGAACATGGGTTGAATAGAGTAGGGCGGATGTTGTATCCGCCCGATTTTTTTTCAGTACAAGACGTTTTCTGTTGATTTGCCAGAACGCGGCGTCTTGCCGCCGCACCCACGCTTTTGGGTTACTGGCACGAACACGTCCGCACTTCATAGCTTTCAGTACTCGATAAACGATGGAACGGCGACGGCTCGTCGCCAACTATTGAATTTCATAAAATTAAATATTTGGCATATTTGAAATATGGCGACGAGCCGTCGCCGTTCCATTTTTGTTGTGTACCGAATTCATAGCTTAAAATTTTGAATAAACCACTCACCATCACCACGAGCGCAGCGTGGGTGCGGCGGCAAGACGCCGCGTTCTGGCAAACATTCCACTATCTTTCAGAAAATACCGCGTAAGAATTATTTCTGAAATAAATCCGCATACATGGCTTCTGAAAAGCCCACGACCACGCGTCCATTCCAGCTTAAAACAGGGCGTTTAATCACGCTGGGGTTCGCCATCATTAATTCAATCGCGCCTGCTGGTGTGGCGGCTTGGGTTTGCTGTTCGGGCGTGAGTTTGCGCCAAGTGGTGCCGCGTTTGTTCAGCAAAATTTCCCATTCTACTTGTTTCAGGCAGCCTGAAAGCCATTCGGCGGTTGGCGCGGCTTTTTTGAAATCGTGAAAGGTGTATGCTAAATCGTGTTCTTCTAGCCATGCACGGGCTTTTTTGACGGTCGCGCAATTCGGAATGCCATATAATTCAATCATTTTGTTGCCTTTTTGGTTTAAAATCATTTTATTGTACGAAATTTGTGAATTTTTGTCTTGTCGTTTGCGCGTTTTATGGTTATTCTTGAATATTTTGAGTATTGGTATAAGGATTTAACTAGATGAAAAAATTATTGGTTTTGAGCGCAACATTGATGTTGGCAGCGTGTGGCGGTGATGTAGATAAAGGCGATTTGCGCGACGCCATCAATGAGATGGAACAACGTGTTTGCTTGCCATTTCAATTAGATGTGCAAGACCGTTTGCCAAATGAAAACCCTAAACAATCGCTTTTGGGCGCGCCTGAAATTAAATTGTTAAAACGCTTGGAAAATGGCAAACGCGCCAATGAACACGCCAGCAAGCAAATGGAAGCCTTGGTACGCGCTGGTTTGTATAAAGCGGATAAAGAGCAAAAAGTGGGAACAGGCGAGCAAAAAGCGCGTTATTCGGTGTACACGCTGACAGAGCGCGGTCGTGAAGAAATTCATGTGCGTCAATCAACTGCTTTATTGTGCGTTGGCAATCAAAAAGTGAAGAAAATTAATTACTTTACGGAACCGACTCCAACGCGCGGTGTCATCGTAACCAATGTATCGTATGAAGCCAAATTGCAGCCTGAAAAATGGGCAAGTAGCTTGCTAAAAGACAGTGAATACAAAGAATTATACAAAGAAACCACCACGCAAACCGCTACTTTGATGAAAACCAGCGAAGGTTGGCGTGATATTCGTGAATTGCATCGTTAAATTTCAATTTTAAAATACGTTTTCAGGCAGTGCTGTTGTTTCAGGCTGCCTGAAAACATATTCATCGTTTCAAATACAAACGATACCGCGTTTAAAACGATTCTAATTTACCAAAATAATTCAATATGATAAAACAATTAACTTTAATTGGCGTGGGCTTGATTGGCGGCTCATTTGCCCTTGATTTGAAACAACGTGGCTTGGTGGAAACGGTGGTCGGCGTTGATGTGAACACACAAAATTTGCGTGATGCGCTGTCTTTGGGTGTGATTGACCGCGCCAACAATATGATTGATGCGGACTCGGTAGGTACGGCGGATTTGGTGCTGATTGCGACACCTGTGGCGACTTTGCCTGATATTTGCGCGGCATTGGCAACGTGTTTGCCCGCCCATGCGATTGTGAGCGATGTGGGCAGCACCAAACGCTCGGCGGTGGCGGCGTTTCGCCAATATTTGCCTGAACATTTTGCGCGATGCGTGGCGGCGCATCCGATTGCAGGTTCAGACAAAAGCGGCGCAGTTTCGGCACATCATGATTTGTTTAAACAGAAAAAAGTGATACTTTGTCCACACGAATCGCAACATTCAGGCAGCCTGAAAAAAGTGGAAACCCTGTGGCAAGCCATTGGCGCACAAGTACATGAATTAACAGCAGAAGAACACGATTCCGTGTTTGCAGCTGTGTCGCATTTACCGCATTTATTTGCCTTTGCCTATGTGCATCAGATGCTGGACAATCCACGCGGTGCGGAATATATACAATTTGCAGGTTCAGGATTCCGTGATTTCACACGCATTGCCGCCAGTCATCCGCAAATGTGGACAGATATTGCCTTGGAAAATCGTGAATTTTTGCTGAAATTATTAAGCGAACATTTGGCGCAATTAGCCTATTTACAAACCTGTTTGCATAATCAAGATGCCGACAAACTCTACCGCTATTTTGCCGAAGCCAAACAAATGCGCGAAACATGGGCGCAGTCTAATTAAACTACATATTCAATTTGACAATATGATGTGAAAATCATGTTAATAAAATGTAATTTCATAACAAACACATTGCACTG
>JBHARQ010000133.1:0-4454 GCA_041831015.1 Simonsiella sp.
CGGTTTATGCATCAAATCACATTTCAGACAGCCTGAAAGTATGATTTTGATATGAAATCATTAAATGGCATATTATTTGGCTTACTTTTTTAAAAAGTAAGTCGCCGCGCGGCGATAGAGCGCAAATCTTGAAAATAACCACTTGATTATTTTTTGTCGTGTACTGAAAGGCTGCCTGAAACGCCCAACCAATCCTACGGAGAATCCATCGTTCCGCACCACCCACCCAAAAGCGTGGTGCGCGGCAAGACGCGCGTTCCCGTCAAAATACCGAAATGCTCAAAAGGCTGCCTGAAATGGGCTAAACATCAATGTTCACAATCACGGGCAAATGGTCGGATTGGCTAAATTGTGCCACTTGGGCATGACCTGTTAGGCAGCCTTTCACAAAAATATGGTCAAGCGTTTGGCTGGGTTTCCAGCTTGGGTAAGTGTGTGCGCCTTGATTCAAGCGCGTGTACTGGAAATCGGTCAGCAAATGCAACTGTTCGGCATCGGGCGGACAGTTGAAATCGCCCATCAAGCAGACGTGTTCATACGGTTTCAGCGTTTCCCGAATAAAGCGCACTTGTTTAAACTGGTCCATCACTCCCAAACTCAAATGCACATTCGCCACCACCATCTCGCCAAACGGCATCGCCACCGCCGCCGCCAACATACCGCGTCCGCGAATGCGTGAAGGCAGATGCGTGTTTACCACTTGTCGTAACGGCGTTTTGCTCAAAATCAAATTGCCGTGTACCGATAGTTTCCCCACCACGCGGTTAATTTGGCAAACATGGTGTTCAAACCCCGTGTGCGCCAAAAATTGCTCCACTTGATTTTCATAGCCATTGCGAAAGCCGCCCAAATCCACTTCCTGCAAACACACCACATCAAAATCCGAAATAAACCGCGCAATATGGCGCAAGGTTTCCGCTTTCGCAGGCGACGGAAAAATCTGCCGATGCCAACGCGACACATAACTCAAATAACTGTCAGACGCAATCGCCGCCTGAATGTTATAACTCAAAATTTTCATAGCATTCAATACTTCAATCTTTTCAGGCAGCCTGAAATCATTTCCCACATTTTGCACACAAACCCGTTAAGACCACATGCTCTTCTTTCAACGTGAAACCAGAACGTTTCACCCCCTCGCGCAAAGCCGCCCATTCCGCGTCCAAGCCCTGCTCATTAACCGCGCCACATTCCGTGCAAACCAAAATAAAACTGCTTTCATGCTCATGATGCTCATCACAATGCTGACCGCACACATGCTGCGCGTGGCTGCACAATACATAACCATTGACCGCAGGAATCTTATGCAACACCCCATATTCCGCCCAAAAATCCAAAGCCCGATAAGCCGTAGGCGGTGCCACCACATTCTCACTCTCACGCTGCATTTGCGCCAACACCGAATACGCCTTAATCACACCGTCAAGCTGCAACACAATATCCAACACCTGCTCGCGTAAAGGCGTGATTTGCGCCCCCCGTTTTCGACAATCTGCCAAAATCAACTCTTTTGCTGTTGCCATGATTCCACTTTCCCAAATTAAAAAATATCCCAATCATACCACTTCGCCACCCAAACAGGCTGCCTGAAAACACAATTATCCTATTATCACCAGAACGCGGCGTCTTGCCGCCGCACCCACGCTGCGCCCGTAGTGATGGCAAGTGGTACGTTGATGTATCCAGCCCCCGTGTTATCCAATGTAATTTGATGACCCATTGAGCCATTCAATCCCCAAATTAACCCAACTCAAATAAACCCCACCATTTCACAAAAAACAGTATTCATTCAACACAAATCGCAGTATGATAGCGGTTATCAGAGATTTATAGTCGTTTTTAAACTTAACAATTCTAAAACGATTCTAAACACCGTTTTACAAACAACACACTTTTCTGTAAAGGAAACAACAGATGACTACTTCTGCAAATACACCGCAGCAAGGCGGTAATCCAGTCGCGTTGGGCGTACTCACGTCCCTATTCTTTATGATGGGTTTCATTACCTGCTTAAATGACATCCTGATTCCCCACCTTAAAGAAGTCTTCCATTTAACCAACCGTGATGCCATGCTCGTTGGTACCGCCTTTTTCTCGGCATACGCAGTAATGTCGTTTCCAGCAGGTAAAGTGATTGACCGAATTGGTTACAAATACACCGTAGTATTAGGCTTTTTACTGACCGCAGTCGGTGCATTCCTGTTCTATCCTGCCACCGCCGCCATTCCAGCAGAAGGCGCAACCAGCAAAAACCTATACTATTTCGGCTTCTTGCCCGTATTCTTCATCATGGCAACAGGCATCGTATTCCTACAAGTAGCAGGTAACCCCTACGTTACCCTATTAGCCAAACCAGGCAAAGAATCCGCCACGCTGACTTTAGTACAAGCGTTTAACTCCGTAGCAACCACCGTTGCCCCCTATGTTGGCGCATTGTTCATTTTGACCGACGTGTCGCAACAGCTCACTTCTGCACAAAAAGCACAAACCTTGCAAATGCCTTATTTAGGTTTGATGGGCTTGTTAATCCTATTGGCAATCGCAGTTGCCAAAATCCAACTGCCTGCTGCAGAAAAAATCGCCGAACACGAAACCGAAGAAAACCACGATGGCAAAACCAGCGTATTCCAATACAAACACATGGTATTGGGTGCATTAGCCATTTTCTTCTATGTAGGCGCAGAAGTTGCGATTGGTCAGCAATACATTCTGACCATGGAACACTTAAGCAATGGCGTGATTAACCACCAAACAGGTGCCAAATTACTGACCATGTATTGGGGCGGCGCAATGGTAGGACGCTTTTTAGGCAGCGTCGTATTAAACCAATTTGCACCCAACAAAGTATTGGCATTTAACGCATTGGTAGCAACCGCATTATTGGCTTTAGTCATTGTTGCAGGCGATGCCGCCCAAGCCGCCGTAGCAAAATATGCGTTGGTATTGATTGGCTTGTTTAACTCCATCATGTTCCCGACCATTTTCTCATTGGCAACCAAAGGATTGGGTAAATTTACAGCCGATGCGTCAGGCATTATTTGTACCGCGATTGTAGGTGGTGCGATTATCCCTCTGATTCAAGGCGACATGATTACTCGTGGCAACGATAATTACCTGATTTCCTACATTATCCCAGCAGTTTGCTATCTGTACATTGCCTTCTTTGCATTAAAAGGCTATAAAGCAGGTCAAAAATAATGCGCTCCCATTTCAGGCAGCCTGAAAACTAAAACACAGAGGCTCAAGTCAAAATTCATCTTGATGATTGACTTGAGCCTATTTACATTCCCACCATTTTCACGATTGATACACTTATGATGCCATTACTGACTTTTGCGCCCACCTTACCCATTACCCGTTACCGTTTCACCTTTACTTGGCAAAACCGCGTTCGTTTGCCCGAATACACAGGTTCAACCCTACGCGGCGTGTTTGGACACGCCCTGTTAGCCAAAGTATGCCTATGCGGACAACACGACCAACACCACCCACAATGTCCCTACCCCAGCATTTTTGCCACCCCAGCCACCCAAAAACTAAACGACCCCAGCCAACAAAACACCCCACCCCAATCCTACGTCATCGAGCCCCCCACCGATGGCAAAACCCATTACCAAGCAGGCGACACCTACACATTCAACATGATTCTATTTGGTTCAACACGATTGCTGCTGCCCTTGCTGGTGTCCGTGTGGGAACACGCCTTTGCACAAGGCATTGGCGCAGATAAAGGGCGTGGCGAATTACACAGCGTGGTTGCCGAGCAAACCGCCTCCAACCAACATGACCTCATATTGCCCACCCACTACTCCAGCCAATACACACTACACTTTTACACCCCCTTGCGTATCCAACAACACAGCAAAATCTGCCATCCCCACCAACTAAACCACGACATCCTATTACGCCAAGTGCTGCGCCGAGTATCGACCATTGCCAAACTCCACTTTCCCCAAGCCATTACAGGCGATTTTGCCCAACTGGCACAACAAACCGCCCATGTATCAGGCAGCCATCAACTCATCTGGCAAGAAGGGAAACGCTATTCCAACCGCCAAAAACACCACATTCCACTAGGTGGCGTATTAGGCGATTGGCAATTACAAGACGTGCCACCTGATTTTGCCGCGCTGCTGCATATTGGGCAATGGCTGCATATTGGCAAAGAAACCGTGTTTGGTTGTGGCGGTTACCATTTACAGGCAGCCTGAAAAATTGCAGCAGACGGCACAGAATGTCTTTTTTCACCAGAACGCGGCGTCTTGCCGCCGCACCCACGCTTTTAGGTGGTGGTGCGGAACGGTTTGCGACATAAAAAAAGATTGCCATTTCATAAAATCATGATTAAAATACGCAGAAATCATTCCGACAAAGACCATTTGTCGCATTCTGATTGCAATTGAATTGTGAAGAACTGTTAAAAATTATATTCGTTTGATAAGAATTTTAGAATA
>JBHARQ010000134.1:0-3015 GCA_041831015.1 Simonsiella sp.
CACGCCTTGCCATTCAAAGCCTGAATACAAAGCCGAATGCTTAACGGGCTTAACCAAATCTTCAATTTTTGCCACGATTTCGCCATTATAAGTGCCTTCTTGCGAGCCTGTGCTGGTAGAAACGAGCAATTTTTTACCGTGCAATTTGTCGCCACCTTCGCCATAAGCAAAGCCGTAGAGCCATACATCGTCTAACCATTTTTTCAAAATCGCAGGGGTGTTAAACCAAAAAGTCGGGTATTGGAACAAGACTACATCGGCTTGCACCAACGCATTTTGCTCGGCTGGCACGTCAATTTTAAAATCAGGATACAAATCAGACAAACGGCGAACGCTGATTTTGTCGCCAAAATGGTTTTCCAATTCTTTTAAAATTAATTGGTTGCTAACCGATTGATTTAAATCTTGGTGGGCAGAAATGACTAAAATATTGCTCATAATAAAAGCTCCTAAAATAATATGGATATGGTTTGTGCCATATTTTAGAGCGATTGTTAATATTTTGATAGTACTTACATTTTTGTAAGTATGGGAATATTTTTTAATTTATTGATTTTTCGTGAAATTTTCATATAGGTTAATGTTTCAGGCTATCTGAAAAGAAATGAAAAATTTGCAGATTTTTGCAAAATTAGACCGCTTGTATATAAAAAAGCCGTCTGAAAGTTTGTCAGACGGCATTTCCATTTAAAACAAATCATTCAAATGCTGTTTCCAACGCTCAAAATCCTGTTCAATCTGCGGATTTTTCAGCACATCAAAACAAGCAAAACTAGGCAATTTTTGCATAGCGAAAAAGCGGAAAGTGGCGTGAAGCGGTAGCAGTAAATCGTCCAGTGATTTGCCTTGGAACAGGTATTCGTTTGGGTTATCAAAGGCTTGGGCTGGAGCATTGAAGGTTGCCGACAGCAGGTATTTTTTATTATTCATCAAGCCACCTGTACCGTAATTGGCGGTTGGATTTTGACTACTGCGACCGTCATTATTACAAAACACGCCCGAACCGCCTGCGATAAACACTTCATCAATGTATTTTTTCGCTTGCCACGGCACGCTCATCCAATGCACGGGGAATTGGAAAATCACCGCGTCCGCCCATTGATATTTGGTAAATTCGTCTTCAATGTCGTATGCCAACACGTTGGAATGCTTGACCGAATACCCTTTGTTTTGCAAAAGTGCGGTCGCTTTTTCAATTAAAGCGGCGGTCAGTTTGCCAGGGGAAAATTCATAGGGTTGATGTGCGTTTACGATTAAGATGTTCATTGCTTGCTCCAGTGCAAGCGGTCGAAATCAACAAAATTTTGCTAATTTCAACCGCACTTTAATTAATAATGACCGTGGAAAATTTTGCTGACAATCGTCCATTTGCCGTTGATTTTGAGCAAATGGAAATAGTCGGTAAAGCCGTAGCCACTGATGTTGTCACCGTCCACGCGTGCCGAGGCGGCTGTGCCTGTGATATTGATAAAGCCGATGACAACAGTTGGATTTTCAGACGGCGTGAAATGTTCGTCAATGCCAGGGAACAGGCTTTCTGTCACTGCACCGCCTTGTAATTCGCCGTTTTCATTCACGCTGTACATCGTCGCTACATCGTGAAATGCAGGTTTCATCACATCGCTTTTTGCCTGAATACAGCCTGCGGCATATTGGTTTAACAGCACATTTTCAATCGCTTTGTAATCTGCGGTGTAAGTTGGTTTAGTCATTTTGTTTGTCCTTGTTTTGATTGAAAGTGCGGTCATTTTAACGGATATTTTTAGTTTGACTAGATAGCTAATTTTGAATAAACTGTTTAAAATTTTTTGACAATCAACTGCTATGCAAGAAAATCTCAACGATCTCCGTACCTTTTTACTGGTTGCACAAACCAACAGTTTTACCAAAGTCGCCGCTCAGCTTGGCATTTCTCGGGCGGCGGTTAGCTATACCATCGGACAGTTGGAAAGCCGTTTGGGTATGAAGCTGTTTAACCGTACCACTCGAAGCGTGGCAACCACCGATGCGGGCGAGCAGCTGTTTCAGCAGATTGCACCGCTATTTGATGACATCGACAGCCGTTTATCTCAGATTTTGGACAGCCAAAACCAAAAGCGTGGCACGTTGCGGATTAACGGCACGGTAAACGCCATTGCCAGCGTGTTGTGGAATAAATTTCAAGCGTTTTCAAAGCATTACCCTGAAATCACGCTGGAATTGGCGATTGAAATGCGGTTTGTGGATATTGTCGCCGAGCGGTTTGACGCAGGCATTCGTGAAGGGGCGCATGTTGATCTGGGTATGATTGCGGTGCGAGTGTCGGGCGATTTTACACAAAGTTATGTGGCAAGCCCCGATTATCTGGCAAAGCACGGCACGCCCGAAACGCCCGATGATTTGGTCAATCACAACTGTATCCGCTTGCGGCTGCCCACCCACGGCGGTTTGCTGGATTGGGAATTTCAACACCCGACCACAGGCGAACGCTTTAAACGTGCAGTTCAGGGCAATTTTATTGTGAACAATCCTCCCACCGCCTTGCAGGCAGCCCTAGACGGCGTGGGCATTTCGTGGGAAATGACAAACGAAATCGAGCCGTTTGTCAAAGCAGGTAAACTGGTGCGGCTGTTGCCAGACTGGGAATGCGATTATCAGGGCTATCATCTCTATTTTCCCAACCGCACGGTAAATTCGCCGCTGTTGAAGGAATTGGTGGCGTGGCTGAGGGTGTAGCAAGCGGTGTTTTTTTGGGAGAATTTAGCGAAATGCCGCCTGAAAGTTGATTTTAGACGGCATTATTTTAGCCCAAATATCGCTCCAACTCTCTTTCCAGTTCTTCCCTATTCGGCAAATAAAGCTGATATTTGCTGACAAAAAGCTGGTTGTCGATGCTATCCAACGCATATTCCACCAACAGCTTATCTTTATATGCGCCCAACACAATGCCGATCGGCTCGTTGTCGCCGTCTACGTTTTCTTCTTTGCGAAAATAATTGAGATACATATTCATCTGCCCAATGTCTTGATGATTGA
>JBHARQ010000135.1:0-3100 GCA_041831015.1 Simonsiella sp.
AACCCGACAACATTTTTATGAATACAATACTTCGCCAACTGGAATGCCTGAAGATCCGAATGAAGTCAAATATTTTCTACCGCGCATGATTGAATTATTGGTACAATGCGAATCATTACATCATTCCGAACCATTGTATTTTAGTCGCGTAGGCGATTGTCCTAGAGATAGTTTCAGCACCGAAGAAATGGCAATTTGGCAACAATTTGCACAAATGTATTTAACTCAATTACTTCACGAGCCAGTACATGATTTTCCTGATTTATTTGATTATATTTTGATGTTTTATAAAGGACATATTGATATAAAACCCTTTTTGCACTATTGGCAACACGATGATTCGCCCCAAGCGGTGCTACAATTTGTGCATTCAACTTATTGGGAATATTGCCACAATACACCCATAGATAATCCATTTGCCGACAATGACCCAGAATACAAACACATAATGCAAACTTGGCTCAATAATCCACAACACAAACAACAACGCGCCAAGCAATTATTAAATTTACCGCCCGATTTCGTTCAAAAATATAACAAAGAATTTGACGCAAACGGAAAAATTGACTATTTATTTGATTTATTGGTTGCGTGAATTTTCAGGCAGCCTGAAACCCCATTAACCCAAAATTATTTTATATTTTCATAAAATTAAAACAAGGAAACCAAAACAAAATGCGTACCAACTACTGCGGCTTAATCAGCGAGCAATATTTAGACCAAACCGTAACCGTCAAAGGCTGGGTACACCGCCGCCGCGACCATGGCGGTGTGATTTTCATTGACCTGCGCGACCGCGAAGGCATTGTGCAAGTCGTGATTGACCCCGACACCCCCGAAGCCTTTGCTTTGGCAGACAGCTCACGCAGCGAATATGTGTTGAGCATTACAGGTCGCGTCCGCGCCCGTCCTGCTGGCACGGAAAACGACAAAATGATTTCAGGCAAAATTGAAATTTTAGCCAAAGAAATTGAAGTGTTGAACACCGCCGCCACGCCACCTTTCCCGATTGACGAAGAAAACATCAGCGAAAACGTGCGTTTGACCAACCGCGTGATTGACTTGCGCCGTCCGCAAATGCAACACAATTTGCGTTTGCGCTACCAAGTGGCAATGGGTGTGCGCCGTTATTTAGACGCGCAAGGCTTTATTGACATTGAAACGCCCATGCTGACTCGCTCTACCCCCGAAGGTGCGCGTGATTACTTGGTGCCAAGCCGTGTTCACGCAGGCGAATTTTTCGCGTTGCCCCAATCGCCACAGTTGTTTAAGCAACTGCTGATGGTGGCAGGTTTTGACCGTTACTACCAAATCACCAAATGTTTCCGCGATGAAGATTTACGCGCCGACCGCCAGCCTGAATTTACCCAAATTGACTTGGAAACTTCGTTCTTGTCTGAAAATGAAATCATGGACATCACCGAAGGCATGGCAAAACAAGTATTTAAAGATGCTTTGAATGTGGATTTGGGCGATTTTCCGCGTATGCCATACAGCGAAGCGATGTTCTACTACGGTTCGGATAAACCCGATATGCGCGTGAATTTGAAGTTCACCGAATTGACCGAATTGATGAAATCGGAAGAATTGAAAGTATTCCGCGCTGCTGCTGACATGAAAGGCGGTCGCGTGGTGGCGTTGCGTGTGCCAAATGGCGCGAAATTCAGCCGCAAAGACATTGAAGAATACACCAAATTTGTCGGCATTTATGGCGCAAAAGGTTTGGCGTACATCAAAGTCAATGACGCAAGCAACATCAATAACGGCGTGGACAAAGAAAGTGGCTTACAATCACCCATCATCAAAAACATGAGTGATGAGGTGTTGGTTGAATTAATCCGCCGTACCGATGCCCAAACAGGCGACATCATCTTTTTTGGTGCCGACAAAGCCAAAGTGGTCAATGATGCCATGGGTGCCTTGCGTGTCAAAATCGGCTTGGATTTGGAGCTGACCACGTGCGAATGGGCACCGCTGTGGGTTGTGGATTTCCCAATGTTTGAAGAAACTGATGACGGCAAATGGACAAGTGTCCACCACCCTTTCACTCGCCCAAAAGGCACGGTGGAAGAGATGAAAAATAGCCCAGAAACCGCCCTATCCATCGCTTATGACATGGTGCTAAACGGCACCGAAATCGGTGGCGGTTCATTGCGTATCAATACGCTGGATATGCAAAAGGCAGTGTTTGAAGCCTTGGGCATTTCTGAGGCAGAAGCCGAAGAAAAATTCAGCTTTTTATTAAACGCTCTAAAATACGGAGCACCACCGCACGGTGGCTTGGCATTTGGTCTTGATAGATTAATCATGCTCATGACAGGGGCAAGCTCAATCCGTGATGTGATTGCCTTCCCAAAAACCAAAACCGCCGAATGCCCACTCACCGACGCCCCTGCCGAAGTGGACAGCAAGCAGCTGCGTGAGCTTGGCATTCGTGTGCGTGAAAAAGAGAAAAAGTCTGAATAATCAATAATGTATTCACTATTATTCTCTGTACTCAAAGTCGTGCCATTGTGGATATTGTCCGCTTTGGCACGCTTATTATCATGGGTGTTGGGGTTTTTTCAAAATTCCAGTCTATATCGCACCATCAATATCAACTTAATGCTGGTCAATCCCACCCAAAGCGAGGACAAACGCAAAACTTTACTTAAAAAAACTCTTTATAATCAATTAAATAACACATTTATCAGCAGCAAAGCTTGGGTTATGCCAACCGATTGGGCAATCGCTCAAATCAGCCAAGTACATAATCAACACCTTTTAACAAACGCTCTAAAAAACCCAAACGGCATGCTTGCCATCGTGCCGCACATCGGAGCATGGGAGATGATGAATGCGTGGCTCAATGGTTTTGGTAGTCCCACCATTATGTATAAACCCTTAAAAAACAATGAAATAGACAGCATTGTCCGTCAAGGGCGTGAACGACTAAACGCCACACTGGTGCCAACCGACAGCACAGGTGTCAAAGCGATTTTTAAAACCTTAAAAGATGGCGGTTTTAGCATTGTTTTGCCTGACCATGTCCCCGACAAAAACGGCGGCGTGGTGGTACCGTTTTTTGGCGTGCCGACTTTGACAGGCACACTCACCGCTA
>JBHARQ010000136.1:0-21087 GCA_041831015.1 Simonsiella sp.
CGGCGGCGCGTTCTTGGAATTCTTGGAAGGCAAAGAATTGCCAGCCGTAGCAGCGTTAGAAAAATTTGCAAAATAATCGTTTGATATGATTTCAGGCTGCCTGAAAGGTTTTTGTGAACTTTTCAGGCAGCCTGAAAACCATATTTCGGCTATTTTAACGGGAACGCGCGTCTTGCCGCGCACCACGCTTTTATAGGTGCGTGGCGCGGATAGGTGCGTTCTCCGTAGAATGGTAGGTCGGGCATAAATGCCCGACCTACCAGCTTATCTTGTCGTAGGGGCGGATTTCATATCCGCCCTTTTGTGAATAACAGAAACCGAAATTTGTGGAAAGGGCAGATATAAAATCTGCCCCTACGCAACGGAGAATTGGACAAAGTCTCCTGAGACGCCCAATCAACACTACGAAGAACGCACCTATCCGTGCCACAACCCAAAAGCGTGGGGAGCAAGACGCCGCGTTCCCGTTAAAATAGCTGAAACATAGTTTTTAGGCTGCCTGTGTGGGTAAAATGGTTTTTAAAACGGTTAATACTTGGTCGTTTTGTTCGGGTGTGCCGATGGTGAAACGGAGGCATTGGTGGAGTAGGGGGTGGCTGCCGTGTAGTTTTTTAATGAGAATTTTGTTTTCTTTCAGTGTGTTGAAAACGAAATCGGCATCGGGAACGCGCACGGTGATGAAATTGGCTTGGCTGTCAAAGACGGTGGTGTCTTTGAATTGGCGAATTTGGTGGCTTAAGCGGCTGCGTTCGGCGATGAGTCGGTTGATGTGTTGGTCAATCCAATCGGTATGTTGGAGGGCGAATTTGGCGGCGGTGAGGCTGAGCCAGTTCATGTTGTAGGGTGGGACGATTTTGTTTAATTCGTTGATAAGGTTGGGATGTCCTACGGCGTAACCGAGACGTAATCCTGCGAAACCGATTTTGCTCAAGGTTCGCATCACGACCATGTTTTCAGGCTGCCCTGCGTGTGGGAGAAAGCTGTCGGCACTAAATGCGCCATAGGCTTCGTCAATGACGATGATGCCTGTGGCGGCGTCAATAATGGCTTGGACGTCTTCGCGGCGGAAGGGAACGCCTGTTGGGTTGTTGGGATAGGCAAGGAAGATGAGGGCGGGTTGGTGTTCCTGAATCGCGGCTAGGGTAGCGGCGAGGTTGAGGGTGAAGTCGGGATTGAGTGGCACGGAAACGTAGTTTAAGCCAAAAAGTTGGGCATTGTGGCGGTACATGACAAAGCTGGGTTCTACCACGAGCATGGTGGCGTTGGGCTGGGAAACGAGTAGGGTCATGAATTGGATTAATTCGTCTGAACCGTTGCCCAATGCGATTTGGCAGGTTTCGGGAATGGCAAAGGCTTGACGCAGTTGTGCTTGTAAACCGCTGGTGGCTGGATTGGGGTAGCGGTTGATGGGGGCGGCGGCGAGTTGTTTTGCCAATTCGTTTTGGAGTGATTCGGGGAATTGGTAGGGGACTTCCATGGCGTCGAGTTTGATGAAATCGCTGGGAATGTCGGCAATGGCGTAGGCGGTTTGGGCGCGGATGTCGGCGCGAATGATGTGGTTCAGCATGATTTGGTTCTCGTTGTCAATTAAAAATGTGAATATAGCATAATTTTCGTTTGGTTTTGTTGCATTTCAGGCAGCCTGAAGATTGGATTTCGCCCAAATTGGTGGTTTTTTGTTAGAATGGCTTTAATTAAATTAAACAGGTTATGTTTTATGTCCACTTTTGTCCCTTTATTTCATCGCACATGGTTTCGTGCTACTTTGGTTGGCTCGGTGTTGTTAGCGGCTGGTGTGGGTGGTTTGTATTATGCGTTTTATCGGTTATCCAGTTTTGAGCATTTGCAAAAATTGACGGCTCAAACGATGACGGGTTATACGCGCACGATTACATTTGACACGCAAGTGGAACGTGAATTGTTTCCGCGTCCCACCGTGATTTTGAAAAATGTAATTTTGAGTGAAACCGATGGGCGTACGCCTGCTGTAACGGTTCAAAAAGCGCGAGTGGGTGTGGCGTGGTCAAGTTTATGGGGCAATTGGACGGTTGAAAAATTGGTATTAGACGATTTGGCAACCGTGATGGTGCGCGAAGACAATGGGACATGGAATTTTGCTGATTTACTAAATTCTAAAAATAAACAATCAGTTAAATTTAATCGTATTACCTTAAATAATGGTAATGTTGCTTTGCAAGCGTTTGGCAGACGTGTTCAACTCAAAAACATTAGCTATCAACAAATGACGGATAATGAGCAAGGTACGCCGTACTCATTTTCCGCATCAGCACATCATGAAGCATGGCAATCACTACAATTGAAAGCCAAAGGACACATTCAACCCCAAGCTGAATCCTTGAGTTTACCCGATTTGGTCATGCAATTTGATGGTGAAGAAAGTGGGCGGACTTTTTCAGGCAGCTTTGTGAGCCATGTGGGTTTCAAAGATGGGCGTTTTGCAGCCAATGATAATAAATTGGTCATTCGCACCGACCGTTTAACAGGACACGCTGATATTAATATTGATAATATTGTTGGTGAAAACAATTATTTATTGTTGAATCACATCAACAGTATTTTTACAGGCAGCCTGAATGCAGATCATCGATTCAACGGCACACTGGTTTCACGTCAAGCCAAATTAGACATGAACCAACTCGCCAGCGATGAAGTGAATATGACCGTATTAGCCAAAACGGCGGATGATGAACAACTGAATTTTACTGCCATCACCGCCGCCAACTGGCATATGCAAAATGGTTTGGAACTGCCCAAATTCCAATTGTCCACACGCCAAGACCTTCATAATGGCATTCCTAGATTTATTTCCGATTGGACAGGCAGCCTGAAATTGCTCAATGAAAAAAATTGGCAAGCCCAAGCGCAAGGACAATTTGACAAACATCCTGTGGCATTTGCCTTTGAACGCGAACACAATACCATTAATGGTGCCGTTCAATTAGCAAAAATCGATTTTGCCAATTATATGGCTGGTTTAGAACGAAAAATTGACAATCCCTACCCAACATGGCTCACGGGCGCATTGGTTGCCAATGTCGATGTTGAAGTAGGAGCCATGAGTATTCCTGCTTTAGAAGTTAATAATATCAAAACCAAATTACGCGCCACCAGCAAAGAAATTCGTTTTGAGCCTTTTAGTGCCGATTTATATGGCGGACATACCGAAGGAACTTTATTGATTCATAATCAACAACCGATTCAATATGTCCTAAAACAAAAAGCGATTGATGTACAAGTACGCCCCATGATGCAAGACTTGTTCCGAAATGGCACCATTGCAGGTAAAGGCGATGTGGATTTAAGTTTCACCAGCACAGGAGCAAATCGCCAAGAATTAACCGAAAGCCTTTCAGGCAGCCTGAATATTAACGTCAAAAATGGCTCATGGTACGGTATCAACATCCGTGAATTGATGAAAGCCGCCGCCGCCAGCGATGGCAGCAGCGCATTGAACTTGATGGGTTCACAAGAAAATGGCACCCCATTTGATACATTTGAATTTAAAAGCAAAATTGAAAATGGTGTCAGCAAACATACCACCTCCAGCCACTTTACCAGCCCAGTGGTGGGCATGACCGCGAAAGGCGAAACCAATCTCTATAGCGGTCGCATGAGTGAAGATATCAACCTATTGAGCAATAACGGTAAAGATACCTTGCCTTTGCGCGTAACAGGGACATTGGATAATCCAGCCATCAGCTTGAATTACCAAAAAATCACATCAGGTTTGAAAACGCCCGAGCAGAAAAAAGATGCCGTAACAGGCGCGATTAAAAAACAATGGGATTGGATGCGCGAGCAAGGCAAAAAATAACCATCATTCAGACAGCCATTGATGCTTAAAATGTAGGAATTTTGCAGAATGACATAAACTTTGTTTTACATAAAAACAAATGCTTAATTAAAATCTGGTAAAAAAATTCATCATAGCACTTTACAAGAAAACAATGGCTGTCTATAATGCAATCTTTCTTGAGTAACGCAGCACACAAAAGCGTTAAACACTGCACCCGTAGCTCAGTTGGATAGAGTATTTGGCTACGAACCAAAGGGTCGGGCGTTCGAATCGCTCCGGGTGCGCCATCAAGAAAATGGTACATTAATCCGCGCCCATCGTCTAGCGGTTAGGACATCGCCCTTTCACGGCGGTAACCGGGGTTCGATTCCCCGTGGGCGTGCCAGTTTATAAAAAACCTGTTTCATTTGAAACAGGTTTTTTGCTATCTACACAAAGGAAATATCATGAATGCAACCGTCTATTTAGAAGAACAAGAATACATTGCATTGTGCGATTTATTAAAATTAGTAGGTTTGGCGGAAAGCGGTGGGCAAGCCAAAGCTGCGATTGCGGCTGGCGAAGTGTTACGCAATGGTGCCATCGAAACACGCAAAACGGCGAAAATTCGCGGTGGCGATGTGATTGAATTTGCAGGTGCAACTTTGGAAGTGTGTGATGGCTACGACCCCGAAGAATGATGATTTTCCTGAAACGCTGTTGCCTGAACCTGTGCGCCCTGAAGATTGGGAATGTTGCGGTAGCGATTGTGGCGATGCGTGCATTCAGACGATTTATTGGCGTGATAAGGCGGAATATGAGGCGCAGCAAAAGCGGTTACAGGCTTTTATGGCGATGAAACGGGGTGATGTTGATTAGGGGTTGATGACGCCGATGGGCTGTTATCAGCCCCTATATTGCCAGTATTGCCAGAACGCGGCGTCTTGCCGCCGCACCCACGCTTTTAGGCGCGTGGCACGGAACGGCGCGTTCTTCGTAGAGTAGGTCAAGCATTGATGCCCGACACATGGTCAAATCTTTCAATATGATATGGAGCGGCGACGGCTCGTCGCCATTTTTAACAACAACAACACACATTGAATTTCTATAGAAATTCAATCGTTGGCGACGAGCCGTCGCCGCTCCATTCTGAAACGTCCAATCTGCACTACGAAGAACGTACCGTTCCGTGCCACGCGCCTAAAAGCGTGGGTGCGGCGGCAAGACGCCGCGTTCTGGTGAATGGATAGGTTCTGTGAAATCAGGCTGCTTGATGGTGCTTATGGCATTTTCAGGCAGCCTGTTGGTTTGTTTAGGCGGTGAGGGTGCCTTTGGTGGAGGGCATTTTGCCTGCCATGCGTTCATCGGGTTCTACTGCCATGCGTAGGGCGCGTCCAAAGGCTTTGAAGACGGTTTCGGCTTGGTGGTGGGCGTTTTTGCCGCGTAGGTTGTCAATGTGGAGGGTCATCATGGCGTGATTGACGAGTCCGTGGAAAAATTCGCTAAATAAATCAACGTCAAATTTGCCAATCAGTGCGCGGGTAAAGTCAATGTTGTATTCCAATCCAGGGCGTCCTGATAGGTCAAGTACAACGCGGCTGAGGGCTTCGTCTAGGGGAACGTAGGCGTGTCCGTAGCGGCGAATGCCGATTTTGTCGCCTAATGCGGTTTTGAGGGCTTGTCCGAGTGTGATGCCGATGTCTTCTACGGTGTGGTGGTCGTCAATGTGAAGGTCGCCTTTGCAGACGATGTCTAGGTCAATTAAGCCGTGGCGGGCAATTTGGTCAAGCATGTGTTCGAGAAAGGGAACGCCTGTGTCAAAGTGGGCTTTGCCTGTGCCGTCTAGGTTGATGGTTACGGTGATTTGGGTTTCGCTGGTGTTGCGGGTAATGGTCGCGGTACGCATGGGGAATGTCCTTGTTTGTTGAAAAGGGGCAGAATGGGTCGGGGGAGCGAGAGTGGGTGTGGCGGCGATACGCCACGTTCTCTGCTTTCAGGCTGCCTGAAATAGGGGCAACTATATCATTAGATGGGCGTTTCAGGCAGCTTTTTGGGTGTTTTTGTCGGCGGTGCGATGAATGAGCCAGCCCACAATGGGTTGGGGTAAATGGTTGAGTAGTGTGGTTAAGTATTTCATTCGTTTGGGGAAGATGGCGGTGGGTTGTTGGGTGTGGAGGGCGTTTAGGATTTCGGCAACGGCTTGTTGTTCGCTGATGAGAAAGGGTTTGTGGGCTGCGTTGCCGCCGTTGAGTTCGCGCAATTTGGCGGTGTCCACATAACCACTGGCAACGGCGAGAACGTGAATGTTTTGGCTGGTCAATGCGGCGCGATACGCGGCGGCGGTGTGCCACATGGCGCGTTTGCATTGGGCATAAACGCTGGTGTAGGGATAGTCTATTAAACCTGCCGCAGACGATAGGCACACCAAGCTGGCTGTCAATGTGGAGCGAGATTGTAAATGCTGGCTTGCCCATTCAAAGCTGTGATGAAAGGCTTGTAAGTTGATGGCAAGCATGGTTTGGCTGTCGGTGGCGTTGAGTTGAAAGCGGCGTTCGTTTAAATACCAGCCAGCCGCGTAAATGATGCGTTGGTACGGCGCATATTGGGTTAATGTTTGGAATAATTCATCGCGTTGAATGCGGTGGCGTAGGTCGCATGGGTGAATGTGCCAATGGGGATATTGTGGGCGTAATGTGTTGATTTTGTGTTCGGAACTGCCCACAATGTGAATGTGCCAACCCAGTTGGTCGTGAGCTTGTGCCAATGCCAAGCCAATGCCGCTTGTGCCGCCGATGATGAGTATTTGAGGTTTATCCATTTTTACTTTCAAATTAACATGATGATAAAATTAAACTTTTCAGGCTGCCTGAACGATTGGCGCATGTTTTCGCGCATCGGGTAGATTGTCAAACGGTGTGATTGTTCATACACTTACCCCATTATTTTTTTGATTTCATCATTATTATGATTCATTTTCATGCCCAACAAATCATCGGTCGCCGTGAAACGCAGCAAGATGCGTTTGGTCATTTGACGGTATCGCCCCATTGTCAATTACTGATTTTGGCAGATGGTATGGGCGGACATCAAGGCGGCGAAACCGCCAGCCAAACCGCCGTACAAGCCTTTTTAGATTATTTTGCCAATCCGATTGCAGACGAATTGCCCAGCGATGCCCTGCATACCGCATTATTACGCGCCAATGCCGCCTTGCACCAAATCATCATCCAACGCCCCGAATTAAACGGCATGGGTACCACATTATTAGCCGTTTTAATCAATGAAAATGGGCAATTTGATTATATCAGCGTGGGCGATTCGCCGCTTTATTACCACATTTCAGGCAGCCTGAAACGCATCAACGCCAACCACGCCTTTGCCAGCGAACTAGAACAATGGGTCGCCGAAGGCAAAATCAGCGCACAAGACGCCGCCCAACACCCCCAACGCCATGCCATCACCAGCGCATTAACAGGCAATGACATCGCCCACATTGACCAACAATCGGGCAATCTCAACGTGGGCGCACGCCTATTGCTTGCCAGTGATGGCATCCACACCTTGCCCGATGAACAAATTGCCGCCATCTTAACCGATAGCCCCGTTGCCATTGCCGTTGCCGCCCTCATGAGCGCAACTGAACAACACCAACACCCCCACCAAGACAACACCACCGCATTACTCATCGAACGCACCGACACCCCAAACCAAACCCCACGCACCATTGCCGCGCCCAACACCCTCATTTCCCAAACAGACAGGCAGCCTGAAACCCAAGCCTCCCCCAAAAAATGGCTACAACTGGGCGGCACATTAGCCGCACTATTCAGCACCATCGCCCTGATTTGGATAATGACCCCATCGGACGACCCTCCGCCAGCCGCCGTGCAGCCTATGCCCATTATTGAAATCCAACCCGCCAGCCAAGCCGTGCCACCCGAATCCGCCAGCACAGCCAGCGATATTCAAGCATCTCATATAAAATAAAAAACCTAAATGCCAAGAACGCGGCGTCTTGCCGCCGTACCCACGCTTTAGGTCGCTGGCAC
The DNA here is from genome assembly GCA_041831015.1 of Simonsiella sp. Lineage (GTDB taxonomy): Bacteria > Pseudomonadota > Gammaproteobacteria > Burkholderiales > Neisseriaceae > Simonsiella. The sequence continues at coordinate 7,846 of JBHARQ010000136.1, forward strand.
GAAACCATTGGCGTCAAAAAACAATCGGGCTATCCAAAAAACATTTGGATAGCCCGATATTTTATATCAAAATCATATGATTAGCGGCGAGGTTTGCAGCTTTTGAAAACAATATTGTCTTTTGAGTTTGTGATGGTTGAAATAGACGCTTTGCGAACATTACCCCATTCAAAAGCCTCTGCACCCAATTTATAACCTTGCGCATTGCTGAACAAAGTCGTTACATTGTCAGAAACACGTTGATTGTATTTCATTGTGCGAGTAGCACCAGCGATTTTGGTGCTGGCGGTTACAGGAATCCCTGCAGCATTAAAACCATATTTTACGCTCACACGACCACCGTCAGCGCATTGATAAGCGACTGTGGTGCTTTTTGTAATTTTATCAGCATCAATTGGTTTAGGCGCAGCAAAAGCCGTAGTAGCAACAACGCTTAATGCTAAAGTGGTCAAAATTTGAGTTGCTTTCATGATAAATTCCTTAATCATATCAAGTTAATATAATGATGTTTCCTTTGTGTACCGAGTATTCGGTATATGGGTATCTTAAAATTGATTTATGATTGTGTCTAGGGGGTATCCCATAGTTTTGCATGATTTGACAAATACGAATTATTGTTAAATTTTATTAGATAATGTTATGGTATAACACATTTAATCATTTCAAAATAAAATGACATTAGCCCCCAAATTAACCCCTAAATATAACGTATATCAAAAAGCTGCCTGAAAGCTGATTTCGCGTTACAATCCGATTTATCCCATTTTCAATCAATCACACACGGATGGTTGCCATGACCCCTTTTCATTTTGACCAAGTAACTGCACTTGCACCTGATACGGCTTCAGTGAAAGCCGCCAAAAGTTTGGTGAATACTCAAAAATGGATGTTGTTAGCGCATGATGAACATGCCGTGTGGGGATTGTGTCAAGGTAGCGGCAGCAAACCCTATCAAACCGCCGTGGATATGAGTGAACCCGCGTTTAAATGCTCATGTCCTAGCCGAAAATTTCCCTGTAAACATGGTTTAGCGTTGCTGTATTTATTGGCGCAACATACTGATGCGTTTCAAACCGCCGAACCGCCTGAATGGGTCGCCGAATGGCTGGAAAAACGCGGTAAAACCGCCGCCGCCAAAGCTGCTAAAGCCGAAAATGCCACCACCGACCCTGTGGCACAACAAAAACGCCAAGATGCGCGTCTGAAAAAAGCCCATGATGGTTTGGCAGATTTACGGATTTGGCTGGATGATGTGATTCGCAATGGTTTGATTTCGTGGAAACAAGATGCGTATCAGCGTTGCCACGACATGGCGCGGCGCATGATTGACGCGCAAATGCCCGCCGTCGCCGCTGCATTACACCAATTGGCAGACACACCAGCGGAACGACAAGATGTCTTATTACACCGTTTAACTAAATTAAGTTTGTTAGAACAAGCATTTCAGCATCGCGACACGCTGCCTGAAACATGGCAAGCCGAAATATTGGCACGGCTCGGATTTCCCATTGCCAAAGAAACGGTGTTGGCACATCCACCTGTGATGGATGTGTGGCGACACATTGGCACCACCGTGCAAGATATGGAACGCGGTGAAGTGCATACGCATTGGCTGTATGGTTCGGGGAGTGGTAGATTTGCGTGTATTCTGGATTTTGTGATACAAGGTGCGCCTTCGGCAGGGTTCAGCGTTTTGTATAATGGGGTGTATACAGGGGAATTGTGTTTTTATCAAGGCGTGCAATCACTTCGCGCCTTATCCAAAACGTGGGAATTGGTAGATGATGCCCCACCCTTGATTTCAGGCAGCCTGAACGTGGCGCAAGCATGGGAACAAGCACATACAGCTTATGCCGACAATCCATTTTTAATCCAATATCCCATGAAAATAGACGGCGTTCGTTTATGGCAAAATGGCACACAATGGGCATTAAGCGATGGCGAATCGGTGCTGCCCTTTGATTTATCCGAACCGCAAATGATGAAATTATTGGCACACACAGCAGGCAGCGTGTTTACGGCATTTGCGTTATACCATTTTGAATTGGGGACGATTCAATTATTGGCAGCGAGTGATGATTCAGGCAGCCTGAAAGTGTTGGCTTGATGATTTGATTAATCAACGGACTTTACCATTATGCAAAACCTACTCAATACCGCGCTCCTAGGCACAACCAAACAACCCATGCCCGATTTCTTCACTCAATCTGCGCTGCGCCACGCCGAACAGATTGCAGGACGTTTGCCCGACACGCTGCCTGAACATCATACATGGCAAGCCATCACCCCAGCCCCAAAATCCCCTGATGAACGCCTATTGCCCGATTCCATCACATTAAAATTAAAAAACTGGCTGCATCATCAACACAACCATTTGCTGAATTTTGCCTTTCATCGCATTCAGCAACATGGCTATGTTTTGCCGTATGAAATCCTGCCGCTGGTGTTGTCCCGTTCACAATGGCGTCATTTACCAGTTGATATTTTGGGACAACGCGGTGTGTGGTTGCTCCAACACCTTCATCCACAAACCAACGACACCGCCGCCACAGAAGAAGATTGGACATTACTCCCACATGCCCAACGCAAACAATGGCTGGCTCAACAACGTCAAGCCAACCCTGATGATGCCCGTGAACAACTCCAAACCATCTGGGCAAGCACCCCTGCCAATCAACGCCAAGAATACCTAGAAACATTCCATACCAACCTATCCCATACCGACATCGAATTTTTAACCCAAACGCTGAAAGACCGCAGCAAAAACATCCGCGAACTTGCCCAACAACTGCTGCTCAAATTACCCGATAGCCCCCTAGCCCAACAACACTTTAACTGGCTACGCGAACGCCTCCACTTTGACAAAAACAAATGGCATCAAACCGAAGTGTCCTACAGCAACGAACTCAAAAGCGCAGGCATAGACGAACTCAGCCCCCACAAAAACGAAAGCGACATCGACTACCAATTGCGCCAAATCATACAACGCATCAGCTTAACGCAATGGTCAAACTTGCTGAATACCGACCTAGCCGAAACCATACACATTTTGATTAACCACCGCCCCTGTGCATCGCTCAATCGCGCCGACTGGGTGCAAACCATTGACCACCCTGATTTTACCTATGCCATGCTACGCCATTCAGGCATCATCACCAAAACCAGCAAAGATGCCACCAAAAATGGATTACGCTACCTAGCAGGCGATTTAGAAAACGCATTTAATGGCTTACCTATTGAATATAAAGAACAACTACTTGCTGATTACCCCGACCTTATTCCAAGCGGTTACTACAATATTTGGGAACAACAACCCCTTAACCAAACATGGGGCGAACACTATTCCCAATTTATTTTAAATTACCTGATGAATCATCAATATTATCAAGGCGTAAACCCTGAAAACATCGCTGTTTACCTTGCCAATACGCCCAAAATTCACGAAATCATCAACCACTTACCCAAACTCATTGAGCAAGACGAAGGTCATCACTGGAAACGACAACATTATCAAACACTCTTTGATAGTTATATGGAACGAGTAAAATTTGATACTTTATTAACACAATCATGTCCTCATTGATTTAACATAGGAAACACCACCATGTCCCAACTGCTCCGCCAACACGCCGAACAACAATTCGCCGAAGAATTACACGAATTAAAACAACAAGAAACCCACGCCATTCCAGAAAATTGGCAATTATCGCCCCAATCTGTTGTTACTTATTTAATGGGTGGTGAATTAAAAAATGGCTTTAAAATCAGCCCTAAATACATTGGTAATCGCCGTTTAATTGAAATTGCCGTTGCCACGCTGGCAACTGACCGTGCTTTATTGCTGTATGGTTTACCGGGGACAGCGAAAAGCTGGGTGAGTGAACACATTGCCGCCGCCGTATCGGGCAATTCCACTTATGTGGTACAAGGCACGGCGGGTACGGGCGAAGAAGCCATTCGCTACGGCTGGAATTATGCTGAATTATTGGCAAAAGGCCCTAGCGAAAGCGCATTGGTAGAAACGCCTGTGATGCGTGCCATGCGTGAAGGCAAAATCGCCCGCATTGAAGAATTAACGCGTATTGGTTCAGATGTTCAAGATACGTTGATTACCATTTTGTCGGAAAAAACCTTGCCTGTGCCTGAATTGAATACGGAAATTCAAGCCATACGCGGTTTTAATATGATTGCTACGGCGAATAATCGTGATAAAGGGGTGAATGATTTGTCTAGCGCACTCAAACGCCGTTTTAATACGGTGATTTTGCCTTTGCCTGCGACTTTGGAAGAAGAAACAGAAATTGTCCGTAGCCGTGTCGCCAGTTTTCAAAATACAATGAAATTGCCTGCTGAAGCGCCTGCTTTGGCGGAAATTAACCGCATTGTAACGATTTTCCGTGAATTACGAAGTGGTTTAAGCACGGATAAGAAAACGAAATTAAAAATTCCAAGTGGCACTTTGTCCACCGCCGAAGCGATTTCTGTGGTGAATAATGGCATGGCATTAAGCGGTTATTTTGGTGATGGCAGTTTACGCGCCGATGATTTGATTTCGGGAATTTTGGGTGCGGTGGTCAAAGACCCTGTGCAAGACCAAATTGTGTGGCAAGAGTATATGGAAACGGTGGTGAAACAGCGTGATGATTGGAAAGATTTGTATCGTGCTGCACGGGATATGATGTAATGCGACATCATCATACGGCTTTAATTTGTTCTGATTACGCGGTTTCCAAGCGTTTTTATACGGAAGTGTTGGGTTTTACGGTGTTGGCGGAGCATTATCGTGCGGAACGGCAATCGTATAAGTTGGATTTGGGGATTGGGCAGGATTATGTGTTGGAGTTGTTTTCGTTTCCCAATCCGCCGCCGCGTGTGAGTTATCCTGCGGAAGCGTGTGGCTTGCGTCATATTGCGTTTGCTGTGCCTCATCCTGAACAGGTGCGTTTGGATTTGCAAGCCAAAGGGGTGGATTGTGAAGCGATGCGCGTGGATGAATACACGGGTAAGCAGTTCTTTTTTATCAAAGACCCTGATGGGTTGCCGATTGAGTTTTATCAGGAATAATTATAGAAAGACACACCATGCCTACTCAATTCTACGGTATTCGTCACCATGGGGCAGGTTCTGCCCGTCATTTGCTGCATGCTTTGCAGGCGCAACAGCCCGATTTGATTTTGTTGGAAGCTCCACCCGAAGCGCAATCGTTGTTGTCTTTGATGGCGGAACAGGAGATGCGTCCGCCGATTGCTTTGTTGGCGTATCGTCCTGATGCGCCGCAACAGGCGGTGTATTATCCGTTTGCGGTGTATTCACCAGAATGGCAGGCGATTCAGTTTGCGATTCGGCATGGGATTGAGGTGCGTTTTTTTGATTTGCCGTTGGCGCATTCGTTGGCGGATCAGGTGGTTGAGGAAACGGAACATGAGCTTTCAGGCAGCCTGAATGATGCGCCCGATGCGGTATTATCAGAATCAGAAGCATCTGTGGATGCGGACAGCCTGAATATTCGTCAATTTCCATTTGATTATTTAGCGGAAATTGCAGGTTTACCCGATGGCGAGGCGTTTTGGGAGCAATTGGTTGAGCAGCGTCAAAGCAGTCAAGATGTGTTTGAAGCGGTACAAATTGCCGTAACTGCTTTGCGTGAACACGAGCCAACCAATGAACGCGATGCGCTACGCGAAGCCTATATGCGGAAAATGTTGCGTCAAGCAGAAAAAGATGCTGAGCGTGTCGCGGTGGTGTGCGGTGCGTGGCATATGCCTGCTTTAGTGGGCAAATTTGCGGTGAAAGATGACAACGCATTGCTAAAAGGTTTGCCCAAATGCAAGGTAGATTGTACGGTGATTCCATGGACAGATAGCCGTTTGACTTTTGATAGTGGCTACGGTGCAGGGGTGAATGCGCCTGCGTGGTATGAGTATTTGTGGCATCATCCGCATGATGATGGGGTGTTGTGGATTAGTCGGGCGGCGGCATTGTTGCGCCAGCAAGGTTTTGATATTTCAGCAGCTTATGTGATTGAAACGGTGCGTTTGGCAAATGCAACGGCGGCATTGCGCGGTCAAAGTCGTCCCAATTTATCTGATTTTATTGAGGCGGTGGTGGCGGTCATGGGCATGGGCGATCCTGCTCTGGCGCATTTGATTCAGCAAGCGTGGTTGGTGGGCAATCAAATTGGCAGCGTTCCCGACCACACGCCACAATTGCCATTGATTGCGGACGTGGCACAACAGCGCAAAAAATGCAGGCTGCCTGAAACGTCAGAACACAAATTATTAGAATTAGACCTTCGCAAACCATTGGATTTGCAACGCAGTATTTTCATTCATCGCATGAAATTACTGGACATAGATTGGGCGGACAGCACATACAGCAACAGCAAAGGCACATTCAAAGAAGCATGGCGCATTGCTTATCAACCTGAACACCATATTCAACTCACCGAACGCGCCTTATTTGGCAATACGCTTGCCACCGCGACCGTTGCTTATGTGCGTGAGCAAATGAAGGAATTGCCACAATTGGGACAATTGGCGCATTTATTGCGTGTGGCATTGCCTGCGGATTTGCCTGAACTGGTGCAACACATTGCTCATACGATTGGCAATTTGTCAGCAGATAATCATGATTTACAAGATATTTTATCGGCATTGCCTCATTTATCTGAAATCATGCGTTATGGTACGGTACGCGATTTTGATGCCAAGCCATTACATGATGTGTTGCAAACCTTATTGGCACGTTTGGCGGCTGGTGGGGTGCAAGGCTGCCTGAATATTGATACCGATTCAGCGCACACATTATTCCCCTTGATTCGTTCGGCGGATTATGCGGTGGGATTGTTAGATGATGCGGAACTCACCACATTATGGTGTGAATTCATCACGCAACAAATGCACGCGGCACATGTTCACCCATTATTATCGGGCAATGCGGCGCGAATTTTATTTGACAAGCAACGATTGGATTTTGAAATCACCACCCAATTATTCAGCCAACATTTATCTGCCGCCAATGTTTATGAACACGCTGCCAATTGGTTGGAAGGTTTTTTATATCAATCAGGCACCATTTTATTGATTCAAGACGATTTATGGCAAATGATTGACGACTGGTTACGCCATTTAAGTGATGAAACGTTTACCGAATTATTGCCTTTATTACGCCGCACGTTCAGCAGCTTTGAATTTGGCGAAAAACGACAATTGGGCGATAAAGCCGCACAACGCGCCACCCAAACCCACACCATTTCAGGCAGCCTGAATCATCAAAATCATTTATTAAATGAATTATTAGCCCAAAAAGCCATGGCAACGGTGAAATGCTTATTAGGAGCAGCATAATTAGGGGCTGATGACAGATTGAGCCAATCAGCGACACCCCAACAGGCAGCCTGAAATTATAGTACAATACGCGCCTAAAATTTTTAAGGAATACAGAAACATGGAAACAGAACAAATTAATCTGTTAAATAATCAATTAGATGATTTAGCCAAACGCAATGACGACATTCGCGTTTATATGGATTATCAAGGCAAAAAAGAGCGTTTGGAAGAAGTTGTGGGTTTATCAGAAGACCCCGAATTGTGGAACGACCCCAAACGCGCTCAAGAAATCGGTAAAGAACGCAAATTATTAGAAGGCATCGTATTGACTTTAGATAATATTTCTAATGGCATTGATGACAACCGTGAATTGATTGATATGGTGGTAGAAGAGGGCGATGCAGATGGTTTTGCAGCGATTGTGTCTGACGTTGCCGAATTAGAAAAACAAATGGCAGATTTGGAATTCAAACGTATGTTCAATCAACCTGCCGACCCCAACAATTGTTTCATTGACATCACGGCTGGCGCAGGCGGCACAGAGGCGGAAGACTGGGCAGGGATGTTATTCCGTATGTATTCACGTTATGCCGAACGCAAAGGCTTCAAAATTGAAATTTTGGAAGAAGATGATGGCGAAATCGCAGGCATTAACCGCGCCACCATTCGCGTAGAAGGTGAATACGCCTACGGTTTATTGCGGACGGAAACGGGCGTACATCGCTTGGTGCGCTATTCGCCATTTGATTCCAATAATAAACGTCATACATCTTTTGCGTCCGTGTTTATTTATCCCGAAGTGGACGACAGCATTGAAATTGAAATCAATCCTGCCGATGTGCGTACCGACACTTACCGCGCGTCAGGTGCAGGCGGTCAGCACATCAACAAAACCGACTCTGCGGTACGCATGACGCACATTCCCACAGGTATTGTGGTGCAATCGCAAAACAGCCGTTCGCAACACGAAAACCGCCGCGTGTGTGAAGAAATGTTGCGTTCTAAATTGTTTGAATTGGAAATGCGTAAGCGCAACGAGGAAAAACAAGCATTAGAAGACGGCAAATCTGATGTGGGTTGGGGCAGTCAAATTCGCTCGTATGTATTGGATTCTTCACGCATTAAAGATTTACGGACAGGTTATGAGGTAGGCAATACCAAAGCAGTATTGGACGGCGATTTAGACGGTTTCATTGAAGCCAGCTTAAAACAAGGTGTGTAATATTTAGGGACTAACTTTTGCAAAACTCTTTCGTAGGGGCGGATTTCATATCCGCCCTTTGTTATTAGAATTTTAATTGATTATTTTCATTCAAATACGCCATCGTTCTCTGATACCCATATTGCCATTGTGCGTCCATATATTCCGCAAACGTTGCCGCGTCCACCGCATCTATTTTCAGGCAGCCTGAAAACCAATCAAATGATTTCCCAATATATTTTCCACGCAACGCCGCCCGATTATCCTCAAACGGCAAAATCCGCACACGCGCATCACCATTCATCCGTGCATGAATTTGCGCATGACGCAAATTCGCTGGTGTGCCAAACACACGCAAAATCGCAGGTTCAGCCAAGCACACATCATAACGCGGCTTACGTTCCGCCCACACCGTATCCGCCAACGCCAACGCACATTCCAACGGCACAAGGTCAATCACCCCACCCATACAATCCCCAATACCATCAATATAAACAGGCGGTTGATAATACATATCCGCAATAGACGCCGCCACCGCCGCTTGCCACACATCCGTATGCACCACCCCAATTTCACGCGTTTGACGATGCGGCGCAAACCCAGCGACAGGATTTTCAGGCAGCCTGAAACCAGAACAATGCTTGGGCGCAAACAAAATCGGCTGAAAACAAACAGACGTTTCCCCAGCCAACAAACGACTGGCAAACACCCACACATCAGGCGCCGCACCCAACGACGACCGCCCCAACGATTGCGCCCAATCCGCCACAGGCTGCAACCAACTTTCAGGCTGCGGGAACGATACAAACGCCGCATATTGAGACAGCTCATCCAACAAACCAGCGCGTGAATCTTCAGCATGAACGCGCCGCATCCGCGTCGCACCCCGCGTCGTCCCGTAACGCCACGCAGCCTGAAACACAGCCCCAAACCGAGAAGAGGGTGGATTTACCCGTACCGATTCCACCAACACCCGATGCAACACACTGGACGTTGCAAGCGCATAAAGCCCTTTCGGGTCAGGAACCTGCATAATCAACCACGCCGCGATGCTGCCGCCACAACTGCCCAACACCGCATCAGGCATCCCACGCCCCTCACACAAAGCCGCATAACTGCCCAAATAATAACCAAACCGCGCACCCCCACCCGTCAATAACTGAATATCACGATACCGTTTCATCACACAAAATATTCCCAATCAAAATAAGTAACTGCACAAAAATAATTTAAAAAATAAAATCGTTCCGTCGTCATTCCCGCGTAGGCGGGAATCCATTTGTAAATTAAATAAACTTATTTAAAAACAAAAAATTGTGATTTTAAGATTTGATTCCGGCCTACGCGGGAATGACGGTATATCTATTTTTTTCAAGCAGTATTTCAAAAAATGTCGTGTACTGAAAGGCTGCCTGAACCTTAAAAATCCTTTACAATAAACCCATATTATCTCAGCTATATTTTATTTTGACTTTGAGTACACGACATTTTATGAATGACGACAACCTATCCCCTCTCGCTGGCGGGGGAGGGGCAGGTTTCAGGCAGCATTTAAAAAAGTGTCGTGTACTGAAATTTTGACTGACAAATACGGACACCCACCATGACCGCTACCGCACACACTACCACACCGCGCATCCGCGAAATTCCCTATAACTACACATCCTACTCCGATAAAGAAATCGTGTCGCGCTTACTAGGCGAACACGCATGGCATGTACTAGAACACCTGCGCGAACACCGCAAAACAGGGCGTTCTGCGCGAATGCTGTTTGAAGTGCTGGGCGATATTTGGGCGGTGATTCGCAATCCGTATTTGGTTGATGATTTGCTGGATTATCCCAAACGCCAAGCCGAATTGGTACAAGCCATGCGCCACCGCCTTGACGAAATCAACAAACGCCGCGATGACAATTCCGATGTGCTGAAACTGGTTCAGGCTGCCGAAAGCGCGGTTAATCAATTTGAACGCAGCTTTGCCGAAACCAAACTCAAACGCGAACAAATCCTGTCGCGCCTATCCAAAATTACCAAAAAACACAACATCATGTTTGACGGCTTGGCGCGTGTTACCCACGTTACCGATGCGACCGATTGGCGCGTGGAATATCCGTTTGTGGTGGTTAATCCCGACACGGAAGACGAAATCGCGCCTTTGGTTCGTGCGTTGATTGAACTGGAATTGACGATTATTCCGCGTGGCGGTGGCACGGGTTACACAGGTGGTGCGGTGCCTTTGGACGCGATGTCTGCCGTGATTAACACCGAAAAATTAGACCGCCACAACGGTGTGCAATTCGTAGAACTCGCAGGTTTGGACGGCAAACACCCGATTATCCATTGCGGTGCAGGCGTGGTAACGCGCCGAGTAGAAGAAACCGCTCATGCTGCCAAACTCGTGTTTGCCGTAGACCCCACTTCCGCAGACGCTTCATGCGTGGGCGGCAATGTCGCCATGAACGCAGGTGGCAAAAAAGCGGTGCTGTGGGGGACGGCATTGGACAACCTTGCCTATTGGAAAATGGTGAATCCGCAAGGCGAATGGCTGAAAATTGAACGTGTGCGCCACAATTTCGGCAAAATCCACGATGAAGAAATCGCCATTTTTGACATTCACACCTTAAAAGAAGACGGCAAAACCATTGCCAAAACCCAACGCCTTGAAATTGCAGGACACAAATTCCGCAAAGTCGGTTTGGGTAAAGACGTAACCGACAAATTTTTAAGCGGTTTACCGGGCGTACAAAAAGAAGGTACGGACGGCATTATTACCAGCGTGGCGTTTGTGTTGCACAAAATGCCCGCGCACACGCGCACGATTTGTTTGGAATTTTTCGGCACGGTTGCCAATGCCACCCCGTCTATTGTGGAAATCCGCGATTATTTGTTGGCGCATGACAGCGTGCGTTTGGCGGGTTTGGAACATTTGGATTGGCGATACGTTCGCGCGGTGGGTTACGCCACCAAAGCGGCAGGCAAAGGTCGTCCGAAAATGGTGTTGATTGCCGACATTGTTTCCGATGATGAAAACGCGGTTAATGCGGCAGCCGAACACATTGTGAACTTGGCGCGCGCTCGTGAAGGCGAAGGCTTTATCGCGGTTACGCCCGAAGCGCGTAAAACATTCTGGCTTGACCGCAGTCGCACGGCTGCCATTGCCAAGCATACAAACGCCTTTAAAATCAATGAAGACGTGGTGATTCCATTGGAGCGTTTGGGCGAATATTCGGACGGTATTGAGCGCATTAACATTGAATTATCCATTCAAAATAAATTGAAATTGTGTGATGCGCTGATTGATTATTTGTCGGGCAATTTGCCTGTGGAACAACTGGACAGCAATTTGCCCAAAAGCGAATTGCTCGGCGACCGCGCCAAACACGCATTAGCCCATGTGGAAAGCGTGCGCGAACGCTGGCAATGGTTGTTAGACCACATGGACAAACCGCTTGCCGATTACCAAGCGCGTTATGGCGCGAATGCCTTTGCTTCGCCCGAAGCTAAGCCCGAAGAAAGCTGTTTTATTGCGTTCCGCGATTTCAGACTGCGTGTGTCCATTAAAGAAGGCGTGATGAAACCGCTGGCTGAAATTTTTAGCGGTAAAGCCGACACCAAAATCATGGCAGGATTGGGCAAAATTCACAGTAAAATCGTGCGCGGTCGCGTGTTTGTCGCGTTGCATATGCACGCGGGGGACGGCAATGTTCACACCAATATTCCTGTCAATTCAGATGATTACGAGATGTTGCAAACCGCACATCATGCCGTTGCGCGAATTATGAACATTGCACGCAGCCTGAATGGCGTGATTTCGGGCGAACACGGCATTGGCATTACCAAATTGGAATTTTTGACCGATGAAGAAATGCAACCGTTCTGGGATTACAAAAAACTCATTGACCCGAAAGGACATTTCAACCGCCACAAATTGATGAAAGGCTCGGATTTACGCAATGCCTACACGCCGTCATTTGAATTGCTCGGCTTTGAAAGTTTGATTATGGAACAATCGGCGTTGGGCAATATTACTCATGCGGTAAAAGATTGTTTGCGTTGCGGAAAATGTAAACCTGTGTGTTCTACGCATGTGCCACGCGCCAATTTGTTGTATTCGCCACGCAATAAAATTTTGGGCGTGGGCTTGTTGGCGGAAGCGTTTTTGTACGAAGAGCAAACCCGCCGTGGCGTGTCGCTGAAACATTTTGATGAATTGGGCAATATTGGCGACCATTGCACCGTGTGTCATCGTTGCGTGAAACCGTGTCCTGTGAACATTGATTTTGGCGATGTAACGGTGGACATTCGCGCCTTTTTGAAAAAATCGGGCAAAGCGAAATTCAATCCATTGGCAGAATTGGGTACGGCATTTTTGAACGCCAAAAATCCTGTTGCCGTGAAAACATTACGCGCTGGTGTGATTGACGCGAGCTATCGTTTGCAAAATTTGGGCTACGATTTGGGCAAACAATTCCACATTGGCGCAGGCAAACAAAAACGCGCCCCCAAAGCCACCACCCAAAAAGCCAAAATCCAAGAACAAGTGGTGCATTTCATCAACCGCCCGTTGCCACGCAATGTGCCGTTGAAAACCGCGCGTTCCTTGCTCGGCATTGAAGACAACAAAACCATTCCGATTATTCGCAATCCACAATTAAGCGAAGACGCGGAAGCGGTATTCTATTTCCCTGGCTGTGGTTCGGAGAAATTGTTTAG
>JBHARQ010000137.1:0-5582 GCA_041831015.1 Simonsiella sp.
CAAACGGTTGGCGCAGCAATGCGTAAGTTAGTGCATATTTGCTTTGGTGTGCTGAAACATCAGATGGTTTATCAGCCTAGAGTGGCTGTGATTTAGTACTTTTTTGTTTTTAAGGGTTGACAGGAGCGACAGTATCTACGCGCTATTTAGCGTTTCCCTTTGGGCGTGGCTGTGCCAATATCGGAGCAAGTTACAGTCTCATTATGATATTTATCAGTCGCACGAGCGACCCAAACACGATTTTCTTGTGAATTCCAGCCAATCACACGATAAGACGGCTTGGTTTTATACGGCATACCCACTTTCACATGAGCGCATTCTTTTGCATATTGGGTGGGTTCAGTTTTCAATACACGACCTTGTTTATCATAATAAGTCAGGGTATTGCCCTCAATAAATACAACGCTGTTTCTATTATCTGTCTCGTAAAAAATGCGTTGAGCAGGTTCAAGTAAAATATTGCCCTGAAAATCTGCCAAGCCAATCGTGTTGTCATCAGAAGCAATCCCTAGTAATGGTATTGATGGGTGGAAATAAAAATTATCCAATTTTCCAAATGGAATGACGACTTTCCCTGTTTTATCCAACAAAGCATATTCACGGTTATCATTGGTCACTTTGACATAACCATATTGATAATCTTGCGGTTGATATTCATATGGTATTTTCAACAATTTATTGCCTTTGGTATCAATTAAATAATAGTCATTCTGTTCATCTAATACCATGGTTACGCCACCATTAAAACGCCATGATTCTTTATAAATAGCAGGTATCACTTCTTCGCCCTGCAAATTGATATAACCAACACGACTATCGTCCATCAATTCACCATATTTATAAGTTTGTGGCGTAAAAGCACGAGCCAAACCTTCGTGAAAATCTTCAATACTAGCATACTTAAATGGCGTGAGTTGTTTGCCAGTCATATCAAATAAAGCGGCTTGTGTATCTTGATTGTTATATCGGTGCGACACCACAATCCGTTCTGTTAGGATAAATATATCTTGTCCCGCCAATAACGGCTTGGATATCAATGGAATGATTTCCTTGCCTTGTGTATCCATCAACACATCGCTACTGGCTGTATCATTCTCTACCATCAGTTCTTTGCTTGCTTTAATGTAGGGTTTCCCATCATTTTCAATATCAAGGTATTGAGCAGACGCAATGATTTTGCCTTGCGCGTCCATCAAGCCTTCGTTGAACGCGGTTTCTTTTTTGGTGTCTTCAAACACCGCTAAACCATTGGCTTGAACGCATTGGGCTTCGTAATGTTTGGGCAAATTTTTCGGTTTAACGCAATTTTCTGCGGCTGCCACGCTGCTGGCGAAAAGTAAAATGTAGGTTAATGTTTTTAGTTTCATAACTTTGATTTTTGAAAATAGTGAGAATAAAAAAAGCGTTGTTCGCATCAAACGAAACAACGCTTTATTTTAACCGAATTGTGATCAACGCATCGGGAGATTTGTCCAAATATTACGGTAAGAGGTATAAATGGTTATCATACTGAATACAGGGACAATCATCGTAAAAATAATCAAGAATGACATTAAAATAAGCAGACCACCGGTGGAGCCTTTTCCCACTATCGCTGTCATTGCCGCTCCCAAAAATCCCATGCCGATACCTACTAATATCAATACTAAAAAATAACAAATAGCAGGTGCGATATTTTTCAGACAGCCTGCAAAACTCATTTTCATGGCTTGAAGTGGAGAAATATCATGCAACATAATTAATGGCAAAGAAAACCAACCACACATCAATAACACCATATAGAACAATACAAAGATGAAAGCCAGCAACTTCATATTATTCATTGCCCACATGAAACCACCACCCAACATCGCGATCACAGCTAAAATTGCCGAAATCAGAAGAACGCCAATGATACACAGAAAATACAAATATTAATATCTCTTTAAATTTATATTGAATGCCTGTAAATAAATAGCTGATTTCCAAGTCATCTTCTTCCGCTAGTGATGCCACTGCAACCACCAATCCTGCACTCAACATCACAAATATCGCATTGACAATAAAATTAACAGGTATCGCCAACCAAACATTCACTTCTTGAATCAAACCTAAAATTACTGATAAACCTGCATAAATTAATAAATTCACCAATCCTATCACCAACCACATGCCAAATCTTTGTTTAATCAAAGAAACAGCCTCATTAATCCATACCAAACCATCGCCAAATGGACGGCTTTCAGGTTCAGATAATAAATTCAGCGTCAATTCGGTTACTTCTTGTTCATCAGACATCATATGCTCCATTTATCAAGTGATTAATCAAATACCCTTGATTAAATCATAACTTGATATCATTGCCAATCAAAATCAGCTTTTTTGCTGAATTTAATGATTTTTACCACAAAAAAGCAGCCTGAAAACCAGTTTTCCTAGTTTTCAGGCTGCTTTGCTAATTAATCAACGATTATTTCGCCAATTCAGTACGCAATTTTTGCGTTACTTCCATCATTACTTCCAATTGCTCAATGGTTTCTTTCCAACCGCGTGTTTTCAAACCGCAGTCTGGGTTCACCCACAAGCGTTCAACAGGCACCACGTCCATTGCTTTACGCAACAAGTGTTCTACTTCCGCAGCCGTTGGCACGCGTGGGCTGTGAATGTCGTACACACCAGGGCCGATGTCGTTTGGATATTTGAATTCGCCAAACGCAGTCAGCAAATCCATATCAGAACGTGAAGTTTCAATCGTAATCACGTCAGCGTCCATGCTGGCAATCGCTGGCAAGATGTCGTTGAATTCAGAGTAGCACATATGGGTGTGGATTTGAGTGCTGTCTTCCGCGCCTGTTGAAGACAAGCGGAATGCTTCACACGCCCAAGCCAAGTATTCGTCCCATTGAGATTTTTTCAATGGCATGGCTTCGCGAATCGCTGGTTCGTCAATTTGAATGACTTTAATGCCTGCTTTTTCCAAATCCAACACTTCATCGTTCAACGCCAAAGCGATTTGTTTCGCTACCACGCTCAAAGGCACATCATCACGCACGAATGACCATTTGAACATGGTTACAGGGCCTGTCAGCATGCCTTTCATTGGGCGTTTGGTCAAAGATTGAGCGTAAGATGACCAGTAAACCGTCATTGGGTTTGGACGAGATACATCACCGAAAATAATCGGTGGTTTCACGCAGCGTGAACCGTATGATTGTACCCAACCAAATTGGCTGAAACAGTAACCAGCCAACTGTTCGCCGAAGTATTCTACCATGTCATTGCGTTCAGCTTCGCCGTGTACAGGCACGTCTAATTGCAATTTCTCTTGTACTTCAACGCAGTACGCAATTTCTTTCTTCATCGCTGCTTCGTAATCGGCAGCCGACAATTCGCCTTTTTTGAAGGCAGCGCGAGCGGCACGAATTTCAGCCGTTTGTGGGAATGAACCAATGGTAGTCGTTGGCAATACAGGCAAATTCATCCACGCTTGTTGCGCTTTAATGCGTTCTGCGAATGGCGATTTGCGTTGGTCTGCGCCTTTTGGCAAGTTCGCCAAACGAGCAGCTACGGCTTCATTGTGAATTTTTTTGTTGGTTGCGCGGTCAGCAGCAGCAGCGTCAGAAGCGGCAATCGCGTCTTTCACGCTGTCTTTACCGTGTGCCAAAGCTTGTTTGATTTGACCCAATTCAACCAATTTTTGTGCGGCAAATGCCATCCAGTTTTTGATTTCTGGGTCTAATTTTTCTTCAACCGCCAAATCTTGTGGGCTGTGCAACAATGAGCAGCTTGGCGCAATCCACAAATTATTGCCAAATTTCGCTTTTACTGGCTCTAATGTGTCGATGACTTTGCTCAAATTCGCGCGCCATACGTTGCGACCGTCCACCAAGCCAACAGACAATACTTTGCTGGTTGGGAATTGTTCTGCAAATACCGCTAATTGCTCTGGTGCGCGTACGCAGTCAATGTGAACACCGTGTACAGGCAAATTGCTCAACAATTTAACGTGTTCCGCCACGCTGGCAAAATAAGTACCGATGATGATACGAACACCTGTGTTTGCCAATTCTTTGTAAACTTCTGGGAATGCGTTTGTCCACGCCTCGCCAGCGTCCACCGCCAAGATTGGCTCGTCAATTTGAATCCAATCCACGCCTTCGGCAGCCAATTCGCGCAATAATTGTGCATAAACAGGCAACAATTTTGGCAACAACACTTTCAAGCGGCAACCAAATTCTTCTTTTTTCTTACCCAACCACAACAAAGTCAAAGGACCAACCAAAGTCGGTTTAATATCATGACCTTGCGCTTTGGCTTCTTTGATTTGTGCAATCAAACGTGCTGAATGCGCTGAAAATTCAGTATCGCCATGCCATTCAGGTACGATGTAGTGATAGTTGGTGTCAAACCATTTGGTCATTTCCATGGCGAATTGTGTAGCGTTACCGCGAGCCAATTCAAAATATTGTGGCAAAGTCAAATTCGCCGCGTCAAAACCAAAGCGTTTAGGAATCGCGCCTACGGCACAAATCATGTCCAACACATGGTCGTAAAAAGAGAAATCGCCTACGGGCAACAAATCTGCGCCAGCGGCTTTTTGGGTCGCCCAGTTCAAACGGCGGATTTCAGCGGCAACTTCTTGTACTTCCGCTTCGCTTTTCGCGCCTTTCCAGAAGGCTTCTACGGCAAATTTCAACTCGCGTTTTGCGCCCACGCGTGGGTAGCCGTTTAAGTGAAATGTATTCATATTTTATCTCCAAAAGATACAATCAACGATTGATGTATGGCGCGTATCTTCGCGCGTTTTTTACATGAATGCAACTGCTAAATTTACTAATTAATCATGAAATATATTCATCTTTAATTTTTCAGGCTGCCTGAAAAATCATTCAGCCAGCCTTTTTTACAGGTGCGTTCCAAGTGTGCAGCATCATATCATAAACAGACGGTGGCACATAACGTTGCACAACCTGTTCCCACCCCTCTACACCTGCTAACCCTTTGACCATAGTAGAAGAAATTTCAGCAATCTCTCGTGGTGGCATTAAAAAAACCGTTTGAATAGCTGGTTGTAAATCAGCATTAATATAACGAATGGCACGTTCATATTCATAATCTGCATTAGAACGAATGCCCCGTACAATAAAATCAGCATTCACACTATTGGCGTAATTCACTAAAAATTGATTTTCAAATGATGCAATACGGACATTGGCATAAGACTGCGTCATCGCTTGCAACATTTGCTGACGTTGTGCCACAGTAAATGTACACTTTTTATCAGGATTAATTCCGATGGCAACAATTAATTCATCAAACAATTTTTGCGCTTCAATAATCATCCACAAATGTCCATTAGTAGGCGGATCAAAACTACCAGCATAAACTGCTCGACGAAGTGAAATTTTAGATTTTGAACTTTCCATGCTAATTTCCATGAAAAATCCCTGTTTCACTATAACTAGAAACAGGGATTGAGTAATAGGAGTTTGGCGATGACCTACTTTCGCATAGGGACTATACTATCATCGGCGCTGGTTTGTTTCACTGTCCTGTTCGGGATGGGAAGGAGTGGGACCAAACCGCTATGGTCGCCAAACATA
>JBHARQ010000138.1:0-2502 GCA_041831015.1 Simonsiella sp.
CAAAATAATTAGCCAATTACAAAATCATCATGATATAGCCAATCAACAAGAAATCAGCAAAATGATTTTTGCGATGCGACGTGCAGTTTTATTATTGGTAAAATATGCACCTGAAAGTCTAAATAATCGTGATTTTAAACAGCAAAATCCACTTATTTTTCCGTCTGAATGGGCAGATTATGAATTGATTGAATTAATGTTAGAGCAAGGTTCACGCCCTGATACGTTGGATTATCAAGGTATGACGCCGTTACATGCCATTATCAAAACCCATTCACAAGCATGTTTAGATTTGATGTTAGCAGTCAATCCCGATTTAACCGTCAAAACAGCAGATGGACAAACGTTACTTCATACCGCAGCCAAATTTGGTAATATGTATGCTGTAGAAATGTTGTTAAAACGGCAGCCTGAATTGCGAAATATGCGTGATTTTAATGATGATACGCCATTAGAACAAGCAAAACGGGTTTTGGTTAATTCAGACTATTGGTTATATGTAACCAGTGCGATAAAAAAATCATTACCGAAACATCATTGGCAATCTATAGTAGATAAATTATCTTGAAGTTTGTTAAATAACCTGTATTTTTAAAATAGATACAGGTTATTTCAATATGTAATGTAAACCTATTTGGCAATCTAAATCGGCAACCCCCTGCGTGGCAAAACTTCTTTCATCACCAAAGTAGACGTTAGCCGATGAATGGCAGGTAAATTTGATAACTGCTCATCATACAATTTTTGAAACGCATTTAAATCTGCTGTAACAATATGCAAAATATAATCATGCTCACCAAAAAGTCGCTGTGCCTGAAAATTTTTATCGTTATTGACTATCATTGGTGCGGTGTATTTGATATGGATGGGGGTGTAAATTTTGCGTTCACCTGCCACAATTGACGAAGGACATATCCAAGAACAATCAGCCAAACAATGGCTTATCAAAGGGATTGCCATTAGCGGGTTAAATCCTAAAGTATTGTTGATGTTTTTGGCAATCATTCCGCAATTTTTAACAACACAAGCTGAATGGTCAATGGCAAATCAAACACTATTTTTAGGATTAATACATATTGTCAATTGTGCGTTGATTTATCCGATGGTGGGTATTGGTGCAGGTCTTACATTACGTCGTCACCCAAGGCTTGCGACTGTGATAAGTCGTGTATCAGGTGTATTGATGATTGCGATTGCACTTGGTATGTTGATTAAACAAATGTAATAGGGAAGGGCTTTTATTTTAATATAATAAAAATAGGGTTAATGTTTATATACTTTCAAATAATTAATCAACGCTTGGAGCAATGGCGAATTTTGTCGCCGATTAGGATAATAAAGATGATAACCTTCGTAGCTCATATTCCAATCGCTTAAAATCGGAATTAATTTACCGTTTGCGATTTCCTGTTGAATCACATCTTGCGGTGTCCACATAATCCCCAAGCCATTTAAGGCATAATGTTGATGTAAAAAGCCTTGATTGGTTTTAAACCGCCCTTGCGGTTGAATGCGGACAATATGCCCTTTAGGTTTGTATGCCCAAAAATTGGCTGAACAAGGCTATATTGCGATTGTAGCCGATGCCGCTTATCAAGGGGCGAGCGGTGGTACGCCACGCCAAACTGATAAACCATTTAATCGTATCAATGACATTCATGGCATGGTGGACTTTATTAGTCAATTTAAGGGCGTAGATACCAATCGCATCGGTGCATTGGGCATTTGTGGCGGTGGTGGCTATACCTTTGCGACTGCCCAAAGTGATAAACGCATTAAAAGCGTGGCAACGGTCAGTCTATTTAATACAGGATTAATCCGCCGTAATGGTATGAATGACAGTGCAGTCGCTACCATTCAAGAGCGTTTGGCAAAAGCCAGTCAAGCACGCAATCTGTTGGTAAAAGGTGAAGTGCAATACGAAGCCAATGCTGATTTAACTAAAATCACCGATGAACAAATCGCCCAAATGCCCGCAGGTCTATATCGTGATGGGTTTGAATATTATGGTAAAACGCATTTTCACCCCAATTCAACGCCACGTTACACCACAGAAAGTTTATTGGATTTGATGACATGGGACGCAACCGACCAAGCCGAATTGATTGACCAGCCGTTATTGATGATTGCAGGCTCAAGTGCCGATACTCGCTATATGACAGAGCAAGCCTTTGCCAAAGCCACAGGCACTCAAAATAAAGAGTTGGTGTTGATTGATGGAGCAAGCCATATTGAAACCTATTGGAAGCCTGACTATGTCAAACAAATTAGCACCAAATTAACGCAATTTTTTGATAAAACTTTATAATTTTTAATAAATTGGAGATATTTTATGAAAACCATCACCTTAAATAACGGCTTAACCATGCCAAGCGTAGGCTTTGGCGTTTTCCAAATTGCCCCAGAACAAACCAAACAAGCGGTATTAGATGCCCTGCAAGCAGGCTATCGCTCCATTGATACTGTCGAAGCCTATCAAAATGAAGAAGCGGTAGGACAAGC
>JBHARQ010000139.1:0-6946 GCA_041831015.1 Simonsiella sp.
AATAACGTTTGCCTTCTCCGCGTCTTTTATCAGGAATGGCTGAAAAATAGGTTTCTAGTGGTTGCATAGCTGGTTCAGTTGGTTTCAAAATTAAGCTGTATTTTACATTAAAAAAAAGAACAAAGAACTTGGCAGGCCTGCTCACCTAAAGAGTGGGTGTGGCGGCGATACGCCACGTTCTGGGATGATCTACGGTTTGAAAAGGTTTTTGTTTTTTTGAAATGTGAGCAAAATGTGATGACAACACAGGCTAATGAAATCAATGTGCGCCAGTTGCTTGACCAAAGTCCAATTAGTGGCTATCAAAAGTTGGTGATTTTTTTGTGTTTTTTGATTGTGGTAGCAGATGGTTTTGATGTGGCAATTATGGGCTTTGTTGCGCCGTCTTTGAAGGAAGCGTGGCGGTTGGATAATAATGCGCTTGCACCTGTTTTGAGTGCAGCATTGGCAGGTTTGGCGGTGGGCGCGTTGATTACAGGGCCGTTGGCGGATAAGTTTGGGCGACGTAAGGTTTTGATTGGTAATGTGTTGTGTTTTGGTTTGTTTACTTTGCTGGTGGCACAGGCAGGCTCGGTAACGGAATTGGTGGTGTATCGTTTTGTGGCTGGTTGCGCGATGGGCGGTATTATGCCTAATGCAGCCACTTTGGTAACGGAATTTTCACCTGCACGAAAACGGGCGTTTTTGGTAACGGTGGTGTTTGCTGGTTTTACAGTAGGTGCGGCTGGCGGTGGCTTTTTGGCGGCATGGTTGATTCCGCAATATGGTTGGCAAAGTGTGTTTGTGTTGGGAGGTGTGGTGCCATTGGTGTTGGCGTTGGTGATGTTTTTCAGGCTGCCTGAAAGTATTGGCTTTTTGGTACACAAACAAGGTAATCGTGAACATATTCGCCAATTATTAGAACGTTGCGTCCCACATTCCACGACTGAACACAGTGTTTTTGTATTGCCTGAAACTCGTGTGATTGATGAGGATGACCATCAGCAAACGCCTGTTCAAACCGTTCTGAATCCTCATTATCGTACAGGAACAATTTTGTTGTGGATGGCGTATTTTCTGCATTTATTTTTAGTTTATTTGTTGGGTAGTTGGATGCCTACTATGATTAAAGAAAGTGGCATGACGGCGGCACAGGCCAGTATTATTTCTGCGATGTTCCAACTGGGTGGCCCTTTGGGTTCTATTATGGTGGGTTGGTTGATGGATCGGTTTCATGCCGACCGAACAATGGCATTATGGTATTCATCGGGTGCGCTGGTGTTGGTTGCGTTGAGTCATGTGGGTGGGCAATATGCGTTGATGTGTTTATTGGCATTTGCCTTGGGTGTATCGCTCAATGGTGGCGGTACAGGCATGAATGCCTTGTCTAGTATGTTTTTTCCATTAAAAGCACGAGCAACAGGTAATGGTTGGATGCATGGCATTGGACGGATTGGTGCGTTTATGAGTGCTTTTGTAGGGGCTTGGTTTTTAAATTGGGGTTGGAAATTTGATATGGTGCTGACTGTGTTAGCCATTCCTGCGTTGTTGGTTGGTGCGATACTATGGCTGAAATCTGTTTTTTATAAGCATTAATAATTAGGGGCTAATGACATTTCATTTTGCACTTGCTTTTGCATCAAAAATCGTCCACTTCTGCGTCACAAATACTCATCAGGTGTACAACCTGATTCGCATTTATTCCTTGAATTGGTCGTTTTTGCTGACAAAATCAAGGTACAAAACGAAATGTCATTAGCCCCTAAGCTAATATAAACACACTGTATTTAAAAAAAATAAAAACCGCTTTTCAGGCTGCCTGAAAAGCGGTTTTCTTAAATCAATCAATGCTTAAAAATTAACCCACATAAGTCAAATAATGCTCATACGCAGGATTGCGACCTTCCACAATATCAAAGAAACGTTTTTGAATTTCAGTGGTCAATGCGCCGCGTTCACCGATACCGATTTGGCGATTATCAATTTCACGAATCGGCGTTACTTCGGCGGCAGTACCCGTGAAGAACACCTCATCAGCAATATACAACTCATCGCGCGTGATGCGTTTTTCAATCACTTCCACGCCCATTTCTTTAGCAATTTCAATCACCGTACGGCGCGTAATGCCGTCCAACGCCACGTCTAAAGCGGGCGTGTACAACTTACCATCTTTAATCACAAAAATATTTTCGCCCGAACCTTCAGCAACATAACCCGCCGCGTCCAACAAAATCGCCTCATCATAACCACTTTGATGCGCTTCCGTATTTGCCATAATCGAGTTCATATAATTGCCATTTGCTTTCGCCTTAATCATCGTTACATTTGGATGATGGCGCGTAAAACTACTGATTTTGCAACGAATACCACGGCGCAAACCCTCTTCGCCCAAATACGCACCCCAAGCCCAAGCTGCCACAATCATCTGCACATCATCCGCTTTTGGCGCAATGCCCAATTTATACGAACCATAAAATGCCATCGGGCGGAAATAACAAGATTTCAAATCATTGGCTTTGACCACATCAATATGTGCCTGATTAATTTGCTCTTTCGTATAAGGCAAATCCATACCAACGATTTTGGCAGAATTAAACAAACGATTCGTATGGTCTTGCAAACGGAAAATCGCCGCGCCTTTAGCAGTGTTGTAAGCACGCACACCTTCAAACACACCCATGCCATAATGCAAAGTATGTGTCAAAACATGGGTTTGCGCGTTACGCCATTCAACCAATTCATTGTTATACCAAATTTTACCGTCGCGGTCGCTCAAAGCGATAGTAGGGGCTGGTGCGCTCATAATTAAACTCTCTTTTACTTTTAGTGATAAAAAACAAACCAATCCATCCAAACTGCCTGCCCCAAAAACACGGTCAGAAAACGACGGGGAACGTGGCGTATCGCCGCCACACCCACTCTTTGGGTGGCGGCACGAAACCTGCCGCACTTCATTGCAACCATTTGCAGGCAGCCTGAAAACAAATCGTACTGATATAGAAACGTTAAATTATACACTTCAGCAACGATTTCACAAGCGTAACCGTATCAAAAAATGCCCAAATCGTTTACACTATCGCCAAATCATTTGTTTAACCCACTTATTTATATTGCGAGTGTACCCTTATGAAAATTTTAAAAATTATTTCATGGATTATCAAAGGTTTAATTCTGTTATTATTATTGCTTTTCGCTGTATTCAATACAGAAAAAGTTTTATTTACCTATTTACCCCAACAATCGATTGAAGTTCCCTTAATTGTGATTATCTTCAGCGGATTTTTAGTAGGGGCAATTTTTGGTATTTTTGCCATGTTCGGACGTTTGTTGCGTTTGCGTAGCGAAAACAATCGCCTGCGTAGCGAAGTGCAAAAAACAGCCCGTTTAAGCACCCAAGAAATCAGCGCACCTGCGGCATTACCCAACCAAACTGCCGATGTGAAAAAATAAACACCCATTCAGGCTGCCTGAACCAATATTCAGGCAGCCTTTTCATTTTAAAATTAAAAAATATTAAAAATCAACAGGATAAAATATTATGGAAATGGAAATGTGGTGGCTGCTTGTCCCCATTATTTTACTACCGATTTTTTTTGCGATGGGCTGGTTTGCCGCGCGTGTGGACATGAAAACCGTGTTAAAACAAGCCAAAACCGTTCCCACAGGCTTTTATGCCAGCTTGGACGCTTTGGTGGACAAAAACACAGGCAAAGCCGCTCGCAATTTAGCCGAAGTGATTGACGAACAACAAGGTTCCTACGATTTAAATTTAACTTTGGGAAAACTATACCGTCAGCGCGGCGAAAACGACAAAGCCATTGCCATGCACAAAACCCTGCTGCAATCCCCCGATACCGTTGGTGAAAAGCGCGAACGCGTCTTATACGAACTGGGCTTAAATTACCAAAGCGCAGGTTTGGTGGATAGAGCCGAACAAATTTTCCTTGAATTACAAAATGGTAACATGGCAAAACAAGCCAATGAAATTTTGCTCAACATCTACCAGCAAGACCGTGACTGGAAAAAAGCGATTGAAACCGCCCAATTACTATCGCATGATGAACAAACTTACCAATTTGAAATTGCACAATTTTATTGTGAAATGGCACAAGCTGCATTATTCCATTCCGACTTGGATACCGCGCATGAACACGTTCAGGCTGCCTTGAACGCCAACAAAAAATGCACCCGTGCCAACATGATTTTGGGCGATATTGAACAAAAACAAGGCAATTTTGGCGCAGCCATCGCCGCCTATTCCGCCATCGAAAAACAAAATCACGCCTACTTGAGCATGGTCGGCGAGCGTTTTTACGATGCCTATGACGCGATGGGCAAAGCCAAAGAAGGCTTAAACGTCTTAATCGGCTATCAAAAAACCTTTCCAGCGTTGGATTTAATGAACGTCATTTACGAAAAATCACTGCTATTGGACGGCGAAACCATCGCCAACCAACGCGCCATTGAACTCATTCGCACCAAACCAGATTTAAACGGCATGTACCGCTTATTAGGCTTGCAAATGTCTGATTTAAATCCACAATGGAAAGCCGATGTCGACATGATGCGTACCGTAATGGGACGCCAACTGCAAAAAGCATGGATGTATCGTTGCCGAAATTGCCATTTCAAATCACAAGTTTATTTCTGGAATTGCCCAGCGTGCAATAAATGGGAAACCTTTACGCCCAATAAAATTGAAGTTTGATTCAAATGAAAAAAGTGCATTTAACCGTCGCATTATGTGCAATGCTATTATCGGCTTGCTCATTGGTACAATTTCCCAAAGTAGAAACCATTCAACAAGTGAAATCAAATGAAGGCTATCGTGTCATTCATTTTTTGGAAAACAGTATTCAAGATGAAACAATGGTGATTTTCGCATTTTCAGGTGGCGGAACACGCGCGGCGGCATTGGGTTACGGTGTATTAGAAGAATTGAGCCGTCATCCTGTGAAATTAGGCGGTAAAACAACGACTTTGGTGGAAGCAGCAGATTCGGTGCATGGCGTTTCGGGTGGTAGCGTACTGGCGGCGTATTACGGATTGCATGGCAAAGAAACCATTCCATTGTTTGAAAAGAAATTTTTGAAACAAAATTTTCAGCGTCAAATGATGCAACAAAGTTTTTCATTGGCAAATACGCCGCGCATCATTTCACCACAATTTGGACGTGGCGATTTGTTGCAAGAGCAATTTGAGAATACATTGTTTCAAAATCAAACCTTTGACGATTTAAATCGGCATCGCAAAGGCCCATTTGTTGTGATTAGTGCAACAGATATGGTGCTAGGTAATCGCTTTGATTTTATTCAGGAATATTTTGATGTTTTGTGTTTAAATTTATCTGATATGAAAATTGCGCGAGCGGTGGCAGCATCTAGTTCGGTGCCATTCGTGTTTTCGCCGATTGTGTTAAATAATCATGGTGGTCATTGTCAATATGTTTCGCCATTTGAATTGGCATTACCACCTAAACCGCAGCAAAAAGAAACGTCATTTGACCAATATGTCAATCAGGAAGTTCGCCAACGTGTGCAATGGTATAGCGACAGCCAAACGCGTCCGTATATTCATTTATTAGATGGTGGTTTAACGGATAATTTGGGTTTACGCGCCTTGCTGGAGTGGAGTAATTCATCGTTGGGGAAAATGCTGGGGCAGCAATTAGCCGATAACAAACGTGCCAAACGCATCATCATTATCAGCGTTAATGCACAAAATCAATTATCTAACACCGTCAGCCAAACAGCCAATACGCCTAATTTGAGCGATGTTGTAGCGGCGATTGTCAATATTCCGATTGACGAAAATTCCAAAACGTCATTACGCAATATGCACCAATTTGTAGAAACATGGAAACAGCAAAGCCCCAATCTCAATATTCATTTTATCAGCGTGAATTTATTGGATTTGCCTGAAGGTGAATTGCGAAATCGTGTTTTAAATTTACCCACATCGTTTTATTTACCATCAGATGATGTGAATGAATTGAAACAAGCTGCCACCATTTTATTGCAGCAATCTCAAGAATTTCAAAAGTTAATGAATGAAATTCGTTAATATTATTTTCAGGCAGCCTGAAATATTTTTTTAAGGAAACACCATGATTCAAATCAACCAAATCCAAGTCGCCAACGACCAACCCTTCGTCCTATTTGGCGGTATCAACGTATTAGAAGATTTAGACAGCACCCTACACGCTGCTGAACACTATGTCCGCGTGACCCAAAAACTCGGCATTCCCTTTGTTTTCAAAGCCTCTTTTGACAAAGCCAATCGCTCATCAGTCCATTCCTATCGCGGCGTGGGCTTGGATGCAGGCATGGACATTTTCGCCAAAGTCAAACAAGAATTTGGCTGCCCCGTCATTACCGATGTTCACGAACCCTACCAATGCGCCCCCGTTGCCGAAGTCGTGGACGTACTCCAACTGCCAGCTTTTCTAGCACGACAAACCGATTTAGTCGCCGCCATGGCAGCCACCCAGCGCGTCATCAACGTCAAAAAGCCCCAATTTTTAAGCCCCAGCCAAATGAAAAACATCGTTGAAAAATTCAACGAGGCAGGCAATTCACAAATCATCTTATGCGAACGCGGCTCACAATTTGGCTACGACAATTTGGTGGTGGACATGCTCGGCTTTGGCGTCATGAAAAAAAACTGCCAAAATGCCCCGATTATCTTTGACGTTACCCACTCATTGCAGCAACGCGAAAGCGGTTCAGTCGCATCAGGCGGTCGCCGCAGCCAAGTGCTGGATTTGGCATTAGCAGGCATGGCAACCCGTTTAGCAGGCTTATTCCTCGAAAGCCACGCCAACCCAGACCAAGCCAAATGCGATGGCGCGAGTGCTTTGCCATTACACCTGCTAGAAGATTTTCTCGTACGCGTCAAAGCCATTGACGACACCGTCAAATCATACCCACCATTACAAATTGACTGAAAATTTGCCAGAACGCGGCGT
>JBHARQ010000140.1:0-4850 GCA_041831015.1 Simonsiella sp.
ACGGGTATTTTATGGTGTTCTGTATTTATGTTAATAAGGGATTTTAATGCAGTTATTGCGAGTAAGTAAATATTTTCTAATCTTGTTGAAAGTAGCGTAGGTCGTTAGGTCGGATACTGGTATCCGACTTTTTCTTTTGACGGGGAATGTGAATTTCGCAAATCAGGCAGCCTGAAATCGGACATCGTCCACCCGATGCGATTGTGTTGAAATGCGGACGGTTTCGTGCCACCAACTCAAAAGCGTGGGTGCGGCGGCGCAACGCCGCGTTCCCGATAGATTTCAGGCTGCCTGAAATATTTTATCGCAAATAATTCATGGGATTAACGTGTTTGCCATTCACGCGTAATTCAAAATGGAGGGCAGTTCTGCCATCATTGCGTCCGCTGTCGCCTACTTCGGCAATGATTTGTCCTGCTTTAACTCGGGCATTGAGGGGAACGAGTAGGTTGGCGTTGTTGGCGTAGGCGGTGATGGTGGTGTTGCTGTGGCGAATCAGGAGCATTTTGCCGTATTGGGGAATGCTGCTGCCTGCGTAAATCACGGTGCCATCGGCGGCGGCGTGTACCAATGCGCCTCGTTCGGCGGCGATGTCGATGCCTTTGTTGGCGGCGCTGTAGCCTTGAATGAGTGTGCCTTTGACGGGCATTTGAATGCGGAAGGCTGATGATGAGTTGCCAACGGTAATTTTGTTGTTGGCGCTGCTGCTGTTTGGAGCGCGGATGATGAGTTTGTCGCCGACATGGATGGTATCGTCTGGCAGTTGATTCCAGCGGCGTAAATCGGCTACGCTCACACGGAAACGTTGTGAAATGCGTGTTAAGGTGTCGCCTGATTGAATACAATATTGTCCTGCTGGGGCGTTGGTGCAGGCGCGGCGTCCGTTGCTGTTGCCGCTGCTGCCACAGGCGGCGAGTAAGGTGGCAGTGGTGATGAGTAGGATGGTTTGTTTAATCATAGTATGGTTTGTTGGGTTAATGAAATGGTAGCAGTTTCAGGCTGTCTTTCAGTACACGGTAAAATTTAAATAGCACCACATGGAGCGGCGACGGCTCGTCGCCAACGATTGAATTTCATCAAAATGAAATTGATGGAATATTTGAAAAATGGCGACGAGCCGTCGCCGCTCCATTTTTGTCGTGTACTGAAAGGCTGCCTGAAAATAAAAGCGGCAAAATAATAGCAAATTTTCGCCGTCCTTGCAGATGACAATGGATAACACGTTTTTAGATTTTATTAATTAGGTTAATTTATGTATATTTATACTAAAATTTGTGGTATTACGCGTGCGGAAGATGCCATCGCGGCAACGCAATTGGGGGTTGATGCGTTGGGGTTGGTGTTTTTTGAAGGCAGTAAGCGTTATGTGAATGTGGCGCAAGCACAGGCGATTGTGCGGGTGTTGCCGCCGTTTGTGAGTGCGGTGGGGTTGTTTGTGAATGAGACGGCAGAACGCATTGAGCATATTTTGGCGCAAGTGCCGTTGGATATTTTGCAATTTCATGGCGATGAAACGCCTGAATTTTGCCGTCAATTTCATCGCCCGTATTTAAAAGCGGTTCGTGTGCAATCCAGCGCAGACATGGTGGCAGCTATGGCGCAATATGCTGATGCGCGCGCGGTGTTGTTTGATGCACATATTGAGGGGGAATATGGTGGAACGGGGCATTGTTTTGATTGGGAAATGTTGCCGAAGGATTTGGCTGGGCATTGGATTTTGTCGGGCGGATTGAATCCTGACAATATCGCGTTTGCATTGCAAAAAACGGGCGCGGTGGCGGTGGACGTGTCTAGCGGTGTGGAGGCATCGGCTGGTGTGAAATCGTATGAGAAAATGGCGGCATTTTTGGCAGCGTGTCGCGGCGGATAAGGTTTCAGGCAGCCTTTCGGTACAGGACAATCTGTAGATTGGGTATTGATGCCCGATGCCGAACCACCCACACAACGGGAGCAGCGTGGGTGCGGCGGCAAGACGCCGCGTTTTGGCAAATATTCAGCGAGCCTTTCAAAAAATGTCGTGTACTGAAAGGCAGTCTAGAAGCATTTTTCGTAGAGCGGCACCAATTCCGCAATCGTCTTCACAATCCAATTGGCGCAATCGGTTTCAGCCAGCGTGTCGCGCGGTAAATGTTTGCCGATACAGAAAAAATCATCGGCAGATTGTAATGTCAAATCCGATTGTTGGCGCAAGGTGGCGTAGTCGGCATATTCGCTTTCGTTGCCGTGCCACACGTCAAAATCGGCATAACGTGCGGTGTCCAAATCGTCCAGCCAGCGATTGTATTCAGGCAATGCAATCGTGGAAACATCGGCTTTGTAGCAATGCCAATCCAGCGACACCGTCAATCGTTTTCGGTTGAGTAACAATGAGATAATCGCCGCGTCTTGCGAATGCGTGGCGTATTTGAAATAGGCGAAAAAATGCGCCCGAACTTGCCAGCCATTACACCAGCGTTCAATGTGTGGCGCGGCAAATTGCGGATTAGATTGCAACAATAAATCATGCACTTGCAAAACCAAGTGTTTCCAATCCGTCCATGCGGTTTTGTAATCAGCTTTGAGTTGTGGAATGGTTTCGGGGGCGTATTGTTTTAATTGCGCGAACTGAAAAAAGGGGCGATTGAATAAATCGCAATGGCTTTCGTTTAACATAAAAAATCTCGTTTCAGGCTACCTGAAAAATTTTTCGGTGCAATATTTTACTCAATAAATTTCATTTCAGGCAGCCTGAATTTTTCATAAAATGAATAACTTTTGTGTTAAACTCTTTGTATATCCTAAATGTTCATACAAGGAGTTCATCATGCAACAAGCTGCTTTATTTAAAACCAATCAAAGCCAAGCCGTGCGTTTACCAAAATCCGTTGCGTTTCCTGACGATGTCAAAAAAGTGGCGGTTGTGGTGTTGGGAAAATCGCGTTTGCTTACACCAGCCGAAAATATTTGGGACGATTGGTTTGACCAACCGCCATTAACTGATTTTCCTGAACGCGAAGTTTTTGTGCAAGCCGAGCGCGAAAGTTTTTAATATGCTCAAATACATGCTAGACACCAACATTTGCATTTACACGATTAAAAATCGTCCTATGCAAGTACGAGAATATTTTACCAATAATTACAATCGCTTGTGTATTAGTTCAGTTGTTTTAACCGAGCTACTTTATGGCGCGGAAAAATCACAACACCGAGAACGTGCGTTGGCTGATGTAGAAGGCTTGGTTGCCCGATTAGATATTTTGGATTTTGACCAACGTGCTGCGGCTCATGCTGCTGAAATTCGTGCAGAATTAGCCAAAGCAGGAACGCCTATTGGCGATTATGATGTGTTGATTGCAGCTCATGCGCGTAGTCAAGGTTTGATTTTAGTGAGTAATAATTTGCGTGAATTCAATCGTGTAGCAGGTTTGCGAACGGTTAATTGGGCTGAATAACAAAAGCTGCCTGAAAGCCAAATGTTTAGGCAGCTTTTTCTATTTTAATTCCCCAAATCCCTATGCAATTCAATCACCTGTTCAGGCAACAACTTCCGCAAACAATCCGTATGCCCAAGCGGACACTCACGCTTAAAACACGGGCTGCAATCCAAATTCAGCGTAGCTATTTTTGCCGTATCGCTCAACGGTGGCGTGTGGTCGGGGCTAGACGAACCGTACACCGCCACCAATTTCGCGCCCACCGCCGCCGCCAAATGCATTAAACCACTGTCATTGCACACCACACCATCGGCACACGCCAACAAATCAATCGCTTCTGCCAAACTCGTTTTGCCGCACAAATTCACACACACGCTGCCTGAAAGCCGATTGATTTCTTCCGAAACATCAAAATCCTTCTGCGAACCAAACAACCAAATTTGCCAACCCAAATTCGCATAATGCTGCGCGGTCGCGGCAAAATGTTCAGGCAACCAACGCTTTGCCGCGCCATATTCCGCGCCAGCACACAACGCCATGATTTTCCTATCTCTATTCAAACCATGCGCCGCCAACGCTGCCGCCTGACTATCCCCACTAATTGCCAAACGCGGCTGACTGCTGCCTGAAAAATTCCCAGCCAAAGCCGTGTATCTGTCCACCATCAACGGAAACGCCTGTTTGTCCAATTTGTACAAATCATTCAACAAAATATAACGCATTTCCCCCACATAACCCGTCCGCTGTTTTGCGCCCGTTGCCGCTGCCACGATTGCCGATTTCAACGAATTGGGCAACACAATCACTTGGTCATAACCCGATAAACCACGCCCCACGCGCCAGCGTTCACGCAACGCCAACGCCCCATGCCCAAACGGATTTTCAATCACGCTCCGAATTTCAGGCATTCGCTCAAACACCGCCATTGACCACTTCGGCGCAAACACATCAATCACACAATCAGGCTGTAATTCGCGCAATTTGCGATAAAGCGGCTGCGTCATCACACAATCGCCAATCCAAGACGGCGAAATCACCAAAATCTGTTTAGCCATAACACACATTTCAAAAAAACAAAACAACCAAATTCTAACACAAGCGGCCCAAATAAAGCGGAGCAATGATTCGCCAGAACGCGGCGTCTTGCCGCCGCACCCACGGTTTTAGATTGTGGCACGAAACCCTCCGCATTTCATCGCAATGATGTACCGTGGGCTATGCCCACGATTAAGCCACATCATTTTCAGGCTGCCTGTCATCGTGGGCAAAGCCCACGCTACATTTTAAGCTACGAAGAACGCGCCGTTTCGTGCCACCGCCCTAAAGGCGTGGGTGCGGCGGCAAAACGCCGCGTTCTGGCGAATCATTGCTCCGCTTTATTTGGGCCGCTTGTGTTAGAATTTGGTTGTTTTGTTTTTTTGAAATGTGTGTTATGGC
>JBHARQ010000141.1:0-21810 GCA_041831015.1 Simonsiella sp.
TATTCAAAATTGCAAACTTTTGGAAAGGTTTTCTATGAAAAAACAACCCAACCAAACCAAACGACTGAAATGCAAATTAACTGCATTTAAGCCGTTGGTTTTATTAACAATGCTTGGCTTGAGTACAATGGCGAATGCGGCAATTAGCCCATTTGCCAGTGTGCCATTACACTTGCAAGCCGAAAGCACCAGCACAGTAGGTGGTGGCGTACCACCGAACGTATTATTGCAGATTGACGATTCAGGCAGTATGCAATGGGTAACCTATGCCAATACATTGCCAGGAGAACAATACTGGGAAAAAAATGGTGCGACCACCGCATTTGTGAATGACCCTGTTTATATTAAACACTATGAGGTTAATAACGGCTGGACCAGAAAAACAGCAGGTAATGACAGAACAGGTGTTGATAGTCCCCGTATTGATATTGCCAAACGCGCTTTGAACCGTGTATTAGCCAATGACGAATACATGGGTAAAGCCAATTTTGGCGTATTAACCCTATGGAATAATGAAGTTGGTGCGGGTGCCAAGCAAGGTTCATATCAATATGCCCAAGCGGTAGCCAATGGTCAGCGTGAATTCAAAATGTCCGTTGCTGAATTAAAAGACATTGTGGATCACTTAAACCCAGGTGGTGGTACGCCAGCAGTAGAACGCTATTTTGACGCGGCAGTATTATTGGAAAAAGCCATGAAATACCGTTGTCAAAAAAGCTATGTGATTTTGTTCTCCGATGGTGATGCAGCCAGCTATTTCAGCCAACCTACGGTTTCAAATAATACCTTTAAATGGACAACCAACGGGACTGGTTATTTCCCACAAGTAAATACAAGTACCTTTAAAACCTTATTGGCGCATCAAAATCCAAGAGCCTATGCGTTGCCTGCTGATATGACTAATTACTTGGTTAGTCCACCAACTTATCCTTCGGCAACCAAATTATGGCCGCCTGTATTTACTTATAACAGAACAACAGGTACATATAATTGGAATTTGACAGATGCGTCGAAATTAAATAGCAACTTATTGGAAAGCTGGACACAACATCCAGACATTTTGCCATTGGCAGCTAATATGTTTGTGAACGATTTGAAAACCACCAGTTCCGTACCCAATATTGATGCTGCGGGTAAAAGCTGGGATGATGAAACTGATTACGGTGGCATTAACTTTAAAACCCAAAATATTCAAACTTATGCAGTGGGCTTTGGTGCAGGTTTATCCGAAATAGGTTTACGTTCTTTGAATGGTATGTCAACTGCTAATGGCTACCAATCATTGAATGCCTCGACTGAAAAAGAATTGGATGAAGCATTTGCTAAAATTTTCAGTGCCATTAATGCACAAAATGAACTGAAAATCCCATATTCAACTTCCAGCATCTCACCTACTGCGATGATGGATACCACTTCTGCAAATGTTTTAAGCGGAACGGCGGCAGTATTATTGGATTTGAAACATAGTGCGAGTGAGATTCGTATCTATAAAATGACCAGCAGTGGTGGCAAAGTACCTGTTTATACTGTTGATAGCAATAATTATACTTTGCCTGATTACAGTACACGTCGCGTGTTGTTTAATGAAGGTGGTGCGAATAATAAAGTATCTTGGTTGAATGAATTTGTAGGCACGAATGCAACGTTTGGCATTACAAACAATAGCAATGCCAACGAATGGAAAGAAGCATTAATCCCATGGTTAATGCGTAGTCGCCCAGATGCAGAAATTGCGGCATTACCTAATTTGTCGCAAAAATACCGTGTGCGTGGTGTAACAGATGATAATCTGAATACACGCAATATGGGACACATCTTAAGTGCGTCATTAGAAGCCTTTGGCGATACCCAATATAATCGTCAACAATATATGGTAACGGCTGCCAATGATGGTATGGTGTACTTGTTTGAAAGTAAAAATTCAGCAACCAACCCATACGAATTGAAGATGAACTACATGCCTGCTGGTATGCAACGTGAAAGTGCAACCGATACAGTCATGAAATATTATAAAAACTTGGCTTCTGAAGACTATATTACTAATACGACAGATAATCCACATCAATATTTATTGAACGGGGATTTTGAAGTACGTACAACAGACAAAGGTTTGCCAAACCGCCGTATGTTTATGTCGGGTAATATGGGTCAAGCAGGTCGCGGTAGTTACTCATTAAACTTGGCTGGTAAAAGCGTGAATGGTACATCAGTTGGTATTAATGGTAGCGATTGGCGTAGTAGTGTACCTTTGTTTGAAACCAAAAAAGAAGCTAATAATTTAATGGGTTATACCATTGGTAAACCAGGTATTGGTCGTTTATCAACCACGCGTACCGTACAATTTACAGGCTCTGCTGAAACAGCTAAAGCAACCATGACCACTGATATGTACAATGTGTATTACGCTACATTTGTCAATAGTGGTGTACGTCATCCAAATGAAGCATTAGCAGGTGGTAGCACAGAATCTGCTTTGTATGTGTATAGTACATTGGGTGAAGAAAATGTTGGTTTAGCAAGTGGTAGTAGTCGTACGTCATTAGGACATACAACAGGTCAATTGTTGAAAAAATTAACGGCTAATGCCACAGGTGGTGGTTTGGCTCAACCAACCTTATTGGACGTGAATTTGGATGGTATTGTTGATTTGGCATACGCTGGCGACTACAAAGGCAATATGTATCGCTTTGACTTCCGTGAAGGTGATCCAAATAAATGGACTGTAAACCGATTATTTACAACCAAAGATAATCGACCAATTACGTCTGCGCCAGCTGTATCCTATATGGATGACAATACTTATGTTGTGGTATTTGGTACGGGTTCAGATTTGTATCAAGCTGATTTGAAAAATACGGATATTCAAACAGTATATGGTATTTATGATTTCATTGGTAATCAAGTGCCTACTGCAACGGCTGGTGTGGGTTCACTGTTGAAACAAGAATTGAATAAAACAGGTGGTACAAGCAATTATTCGATTCGAGAATTAACTAAAAACCCAATTAACACTCAACAACAAAAAGGTTGGTATTTTGATTTGTTGGAAACAGGTGAACGTGTAACCGTACGTCCAACATTGCTGTTGAAAACAGTGTTATTAACCACGACGATTTATAGTGTCGATGCCACTGCTGATAATACAGTAGCAAATAAAGATGTATGTGCACCAGATAGCACCACACAAACCACTTCAGCAACCAGCTGGGTGCTGCAATTCCGTAGTGATACAGGTGGTCGTTTGCCATCTAAGGGTGAAGAAAATGCCAGCCACTTCCCATATGTGGATTTAACGGGTGAAAATCTGAACTCTACTTATGCTGACCGTGCAGAATCAAGCTTGCATTCTGGTATTCAAATGACAGGCAGTGGTTTGGCGAATTTGCTGGCATTGGTAGCAAATGATACGGGTATCGGTAGCTTGAATAGTGCTTATACGATGTCTGGTGAAGTAGGTGATGGTTTAGGTTCTGAAGATATTGAATTGGATCCAGATGGTCAGGATCACCAATTCTGTTTCAATACTGCGACTGAAACAGGTCAAGTATTGGTATCTGATAGTTCCAACACAGCATCAGGTGGTATTTCAACCAGTAAAGCAGCATTCTATGAAGTATGTTCAGGTGTGAGCTTGCGTCGTATTAGCTGGCGTGAAATCTTCTAATCCACAGTGGTTAAGATAATGATGTAATTAAGAAAAGGCTGTCTGAAAGTGATTTCAGGCAGCCTTTTTTATGGTTTCAAAAAATCAGGCAGCCTGAAAACCCCAGCGGACGGTCATTCAGGCTGCCTATTATTTTAACTCATTAATTATTCATTCAAATTCACAGAATGCTCGCGCGTTTCGTGGAACACAATGTCTTTCCAACGCTCTTGGGTCAAATTCAAATTCACGCGATTGGGCGCGAGATACGCCAAATTACCACCTGCGTCAATCGCCAAATTCGCGGCATTGGCTTTCTCAAAATCTGCTAATTTTTTCTTGTCATCGCACGACACCCAACGCGCCGACCACACCGACACATTGTCAAACACCGCCTCCACGCCATATTCTGCCGCCAAACGCGATGTAACCACTTCAAATTGCAACACGCCCACCGCGCCCAAAATCAAATCGCCACCCGTGTGGGGTTTGAACACTTGCACCGCGCCTTCTTCGCCCAACTGCTGCAAACCTTTTTGCAACTGTTTCATTTTAAGCGGATTTTTAATACGGACGCTGCGGAACAATTCAGGCGCGAAAAACGGAATGCCTGTAAACGCCAGTTGTTCGCCTTCGGAAAAACTGTCGCCAATCTGAATGTTACCGTGATTGGGAATGCCGATGATGTCGCCAGCGTAGGCTTCTTCCGCCAATTCGCGTTCGTGCGACATAAACGTTACCACGCTGCTGGCGGAAATCTCGCGGTTAATGCGTAAGTGCTTGATTTTCATGCCACGTTCAAATTTACCCGAACACACGCGCAAAAAGGCAATGCGGTCGCGGTGTTTTGGGTCCATATTGGCTTGAATTTTAAAGATAAATCCTGAAAATTTCGGCTCATCGGGTTGCACATCGCGCACGGTAGCATCACGCGGTTTCGGTGCAGGTGCCCAATCAATCAATGAATTGAGAATTTCTTGCACACCAAAATTGTTAATCGCGGAACCAAAAAACACAGGCGTGAGTTCGCCAGCCAAAAATTCGTCCAAATCAAATTCATTGGACGCGGCTTGCACCAACTCAATTTCATCGCGTAACTGTTGGATTTCCAACGGAAAACGTTTTGCCAATTCGGGATTATCAATGCCTTTGATGATGTCAAATTCGTGGGGCAATTTTTCGCCACCTGCTTCAAACAGGTAAATTTCATCGTTCAAAATATGGTAAACGCCTTTGAAATTTTTACCCATGCCGATGGGCCAAGTTACTGGCGCACAACGAATTTTCAAAATATTTTCCACTTCGTCCAGCAATTCCAAGCTGTCGCGGACTTCGCGGTCGTATTTGTTCATAAACGTCACAATCGGCGTGTGGCGCATACGGCAAACATTCAGTAATTTAATGGTTTGCGCTTCCACGCCTTTTGCCGCGTCAATCACCATCAACGCGCTGTCCACCGCCGTGAGTACGCGGTAGGTGTCTTCGGAGAAGTCTTGGTGTCCCGGCGTATCTAGCAGATTGACGGTGTGGTCTTTGTAGTCAAATTGCATGACCGATGACGCGACCGAAATACCGCGTTGTTGCTCAATTTCCATCCAGTCGGATGTGGCGAATTTGCCTGATTTTTTGCCTTTTACCGTGCCTGCGCTTTGGATGGCACCTGAAAACAGCAGTAATTTTTCGGTTAAAGTGGTTTTACCTGCGTCAGGGTGGGAGATAATGGCAAACGTGCGGCGTTTGCGGACGTGTTCTAAAATTTCTTGCGACATAAATATTCTCAAATAAAATAAAAAATGCTTTCAGGCAGCCTGAAAAATAGAAAACTGGGCGTCGAGAACGTGGCGTATCGCCGCCACACCCACTCTTGAGCTGGTGGCACTCAACGTTTCGTGCCACATCCCAAAGCGTGGGTGTGGCGGCGTAACGCCACGTTTTTGTTCTGTATAAAATCAGGCAATTCAAGCAGTTTAGACGTGATAGGACGAATTGAATTTCATCTTCACACGTTCCCATTTTGCCTAAAAAATCACAGTATTTTACTGTTTTTGCGATATTTTGAACATGGATTATTGTCAGACATTTTGATTGTTTTTATAATCCTAGTTTTTGGTGTCATAAAAGTTGGCGAAAGGCAAAAATGTCTGTTTTTATTGAACTGCAAGACGTGTTTACCAAAGAGGTGCATTGCGTGAATTCCAATCACATCGTCCGAATTGTGCCGTATGTGAAAGAACATGCTGCCCCCGAATTTGCAGATGTACAACCTGATGATTTTAATAGTCAAACTTGCGCTACCATTTTCTTAACCGATGGTAGCAAAATTATTATTTTTGACCAAGATGCGTACATTGCCACTCATGATTACACTTCGTTTAGCTACGGCGAACATGTAACCGCCGCAGGCAATGTGAAAAAATTACTCAATACCGAATTAACACGAATGTTTCAAGGAATGCATGTTTCCTATTTTAGTGGGCATTTGTAATTCATCAAAAAAACGCTTTCAGGCTGCCTGAAAGCGTTTTTCTTTATCTGCAATTATTTTTTCTTGGATTTTTTCGCTGGCTCTTTGTCCAACACTTCCACACCACCTGTTGCGGCGTGTGCCAAATCCAATTTGCGGTTAATGTGCCATTGCTGGGCAATCGTCAGCAAGTTATTCACCACATAGTACAACACCAAACCCGCAGGGAAGAAGAAGAACATAATTGAGAAAATTAACGGCATAATTTTCATCATCTGCGCTTGCATCGGGTCGCTTGGCGGTGGGCTGAGCTTGGTTTGGAACCACATCGTCGCCGCCATCAATAATGGCAAAATGTAAAACGGGTCAGGGCGCGACAAATCGGTAATCCAACCCAGCCATGGTGCTTGGCGCAATTCCACCGACAAGAAAATCATCCAATACAAACCAATGAAAATCGGCATTTGCAACAACATCGGCAAACAGCCACCCAATGGATTAATCTGTTCATCACGATACAATTTCATCATCGCTTGTTGCATGCCCATTTGGTCATTGGCATATTGTTTTTTCAAGGCTTCCATTTTTGGAGCGATGGTACGCATTTTTGCCATTGATTTATACGCTTTATCGTTGAGCGGATACAACACGGCTTTCACAATCAAAGTCAATACCACAATCGCCCAACCCCAGTTACCAATAAATTCATGTAATTGATTGAGCAACCAGAACAATGGCGCAGCAAAAATATGCACACGACCATAGTCTTTCAACAAATCCAATTTCGGAGCAACCGCATCCAAAATTTTGGTGGTTTGAGGGCCTGCATATAAATTGGCTGCAAATGATTGACTGCTGCCTGCTGCCACGTCTTTTAATGGCATATTAATGCCAGCCGCGTATAAATTATCTGGGCGTTTTTTCACACTGACGGTACAGCCTGATTCACATAAATTAGAACCTGCTTCATTGGTTTGCGCCAACCATGTTGCCGCAAAATAATGTTGAATCATGCCCACATAGCCGCCTGTGGCTTTGCGTTGGTATTCAACGGTGTCTTTGCCTGTTTTGAAGTCATCGTCTAAATCGCCAAATTCCACTTTTTGGAATTCATCGGCATCAGGCGTGTACACCACAGGGCCTGTGTAGCTTGCCATAAACCAGCCTTGACCTTCAGGCGTGTGATTGTCGCGGACAATGTGGTAAGCAGGGCTAACTTTGGTGGCAGCACCTTGATTGACCACATCAAAACGCACATTCACCAAATAGCTGCCTTTGGTAAAGGTGTAAATTTTGTTGATTTGCAAACCGTTTTGTACTGGCGCAGTCAAACGTACTTCTACTTTATCGCCGTTTAAAGTGTATGATTTTTGTGCTGCGGTAAATTTCACATTTTTGAGCAAACTCGCGCCGTGTGCATCCACCAAATCAGCTTGGGCAACATAGGTATGCTTTTGTGAATTATCAAATAAAACAAATTGTTTGTTTTTATCTTCTGCTGCATCGTATTTTAATAGGGTTAAGCCGTATAAATTGCCTGTTGATTCGTCAATAATGGCTTTAACGGTATCGGTTTCTACCGTGATGGGTGTGGTTGCGCCCAATGGTGCGGCTGCTGGCGCGGCAGCGGTGGTGCTACTGGTGGCAGCTTGCTGCGCTTGCGGCTTGGGCGCGGGGAAGAAGTATTCCCAAGTCATCATAATGGCGAGCGATAGCGTCATCGCCCACATCAATCGTTTGAAATCCATAGTATTGATTTCCTTTATATTTAAACGGGCTAAATCATGGAACAGGGTCATAACCACTGCCACCCCAAGGATGACAGCGACATAATCGCTTGGCAGCCAAACAGCCGCCTTTGCAGGCACCGTGTTTGCGAATCGCTTCTACGGCGTATTGGGAACACGTTGGCACATAGCGACAGCGCGGCGGTATCAAAGGGCTAATGGCAAGCTGATAAAAGCGAATCAGCACAAGCAATATTTTACTGAACATAGTGAAAATGATGTATTCCATACATTTTCAGGCAGCTTGAAAAGGCGAAAACACGCTTTCAGGCTGCCTGAAAAGATTTAAGGCTGTTTGGCTTTTGGGAGCATCAGTTCTGCCAACTGTTTGCGTGCTTGCAATGCCGTTTCGCGGTCAAATGCCACTCGTACACGCACCACAAAATCGTGGGCGGGTAAATCATGTTTATGGCAGCGAAACCAATCGCGAATCACGCGTTTCATATAGTTGCGTTTATTGGCACGTTTGGCGGCTTTTTTGCTGACCACCAATCCCAAACGTGCATGTCCCAATCCATTGTCTGCCGACTGCGATACTTGTATATGGTAGCGTGAACGCTGTTGTTTAAGCGCGAAAACGGAAGAAAATTCTTCCGTTTTCAGCAATCGGTAGGCTTTACTAAAACTGTTGTCCAATTACACAGCCAAACGTTTACGACCTTTAGCGCGGCGAGCTGCCAATACAGCGCGACCGCCACGGGTTTTAGAACGTACCAAAAAGCCGTGAGTGCGTTTACGTTTGGTAACTGAAGGTTGGTAAGTGCGTTTCATGGTTTCAAATCCTATAAAATTTGGGAAAAATTAAACGCGTGATTAAACCCTGTTTCACGCATTTTGTCAATCAAAAATAAGCGGTTTTGCAATTTCAGGCTGCCTGAAAATAAAAGATAGCCTAAAATTTCACCAAATACACTATTCTCAAATATCCCCCTCCGCCTTATCGCCCTCGGTTTCCATCCACGCGCGGCGACTGGCGGCTTCGCTTTTGCCCATCAATTTCAAAAACACGCTTTCGGTGTCGGCTGCGCGGTCTTCGGGAATGCGGACTTGCAGCAAACGGCGCGTGTCAGGGTGCAAAGTCGTGTCTTTCAACTGGTCGGGGTTCATCTCGCCCAAACCTTTGAAACGGCTAATAGAATAGGCGGTGTCGCGGACTTTTTCCGCTTTCAGACGTTCCAAAATCGCGTCCAATTCGCCAGCGTCTAGCGCGTATAATTTGCGTGGCGGTTTGTTTTTGCCTTGCGCGTTCACGTCCACGCGGAATAAAGGCGGTTGTGCGACATAAATATGTCCAAGTTCCACCAATTTCGGGAAAT
The DNA here is from genome assembly GCA_041831015.1 of Simonsiella sp. Taxonomy (GTDB): domain Bacteria; phylum Pseudomonadota; class Gammaproteobacteria; order Burkholderiales; family Neisseriaceae; genus Simonsiella. The sequence goes on from JBHARQ010000141.1 coordinate 9,211, forward strand.
GTCGGTAAAAAAGCGTCAAAAGCAACACTTGAATATGCGAGCCGTCCACATCTGCGTCCGACAAAATCGCAATTTTGCCATAGCGCAATCCGCTCAAATCCACATCATCATTCGCGCTGTGTGGGTCCACACCAATTGCCACCGAAATATCGTGAATTTCCGCATTGCCAAACAATTGGTCGCGATGAACTTCAAAGCTATTCAATACTTTACCACGCAACGGCAAAATTGCCTGAAAACTTTTATCTCGCGCCAATTTCGCTGAACCACCCGCGCTGTCGCCTTCCACTAAAAACAGTTCGTTTTCGCGAATATCTTCGCTTTCGCAATCGGTCAATTTCCCTGGTAACACGGCAACGCCCGAACCTTTTTTCTTCTCAATTTTTTTCACAGAACGCATTCGCGCTTGGGCTTGTTTAATCGCTAATTCTGCGATTTTTTTACCCATTTCCACATTTTGGTTGAGCCACAATTCCAATGGGTCGCTGCACACGGTCGCCACGAGTTTGAGCGCGTCTCGGTTGGTCAATTTGTCTTTGGTTTGCCCTTGAAATTGCGGGTCTAACACACGCGCCGACAACACAAACGCCACACGGCTGAACACGTCATCGCTTTGCAATTTCACGCCACGCGGTAACAAATTGTGATGATTGATGAAATTGCTAACCGCATTGAATGCAGCTTGTTTCAAACCCGCTTCGTGTGTGCCGCCTAATGGTGTAGGAATTAAGTTTACATAGCTTTCATTCGCGCAACTGCCGTCTTCCAGCCATGTGAGCGCGAACGCCGCGCCTTCGCTTGCGCGGAAATCTTCGTGGCTGCCTGAAATGTAGTTTTCGGCAGCGAAAATGGGGGTGGCGGCTTCGGCATTATCCAGTAAATCAGCGAGATAGCTGCGTAAACCCTGTGGATAGTGCCACGTCTGTGTGGTGGCTTCGCCCTTAATGTGGCGCGTTAGCGACACGGTTACGCCTTGTAATAACACGGCTTTGGCGCGAAGTAGGCGTTCCAATTCGGGCAGGCTGTAATTTGGGTTTTCAAAATATTTGGGGTCGGGGTAAACGCGCACTTCGGTGCCTGTGTCTTTCAGGCTGCATTTGCCGATTTCTGCCAACGGTTCAACCACATCGCCACCTGCAAACACAATGCGCGAGATTTTGCCTTCGCGTTTGACGGTCACTTCCAAGCGTGTGGACAAGGCATTCGTTACCGACACGCCCACGCCATGCAAGCCGCCCGAAAAGGCGTATGCGCCGTTGCCGTCTTTTTTGTTGAATTTGCCGCCTGCGTGGAGTTGCGTAAATACCAGTTCTACAACAGGAATTTGCTCAATCGGGTGCAAACCTGTGGGAATGCCGCGCCCGTTGTCGCGCACGGAAAGCGAGCCGTCTGGGTGGATTTCCACGTCAATTTTCGTGGCAAATCCGCCTAGGGCTTCATCGGCAGCGTTGTCAATCACTTCTTGGCAGATGTGGGTGGGGCTGTCGGTGCGGGTGTACATACCGGGGCGTTCTTTGACTGGCTCTAAACCTTTGAGAACTTTGATACTTTCTTCGGAATATTGATTGCGTTGGCTCATATTGATGTCGTATGGAGAAACAGTAATAGTAGATGTATTGTAAAGGAAAAACACATTTCAGGCTGCCTGAAATCGCCAGAACGCGGCGTCTTGCCGCCGCACCCACGCTTTAGGTGAGTGGTTGCCCAAAGGATTGCGTCAAAAAATCATCATTTTGACCATAGGGGCTAATGACAATTCGTTTTGTACCTTGATTTTGTCAGCAAAAACGACCAATTCAAGGCAAAAATACGAGTCAGGTTGAACACCTGATGAGTATTTTTAACGCAGAAGTGGGCGATTTTTGATGCAAAAGCAAGTGCAAAATGAAATGTCATTAGCCCCTATTGTTGACGCTGCGATGAAACCATCAAGATGGCTGATAAATCTTTGCTATTGAAGAGTGGGGTAAAAATCGGTACACTTCGCCATTGAATAAAACAATCTCTATTTTATACTCATGAAACCAGCTTTTAGCGTGAAGTCCGCGCATTTGGACGCGTTGTCTATCCAATTACAAGATAGCAATATTGAACAGATTCGCGACACTTTACAAGAACAAATTGACAAACACTTGAAATTTAAAGCGTTGCCCTTTATTTTAGATGTACGGCAATTAGACGATGGCGAAAATGTACCATTTACAGACATTTTGGCATTGTTTGCGCTGCATGGATTGAAAATTGTGGGGTTGCACGCGCCAGCTGACTGGGAACAGTACGCGGAAAAGCATCAACTGGTGCTGATTACCGACAAACCTGCTACACCTACGGAAGCCGAACCTGTTGCAGAAACCACACAATCTGACGACACGCTGCCTGAACCGTCTACCAGCACCGAAACCATCGCTTCAGATACCCTTAAGGAATCTGTGAATCATACTGATGCAGAATCATCAAATGAGGATGCGGCGGTAGAAGAGGCTGCCGATGCGTTTGCGCGTGAACTGTTTGGCGAAACCGATGAAACGGCTGACAAAGCAGAAGCGGACAAACCAACCACCGATGCCGAAACTGCCGATAAAACCGCCGAAAATGACGACATCTTAACCAATGACAACGATGCCATCAAAACCGTTGAAATGGCAAAACCTGCTGAATTGGTAGAGCTGTCGCCTGAAGAAGCACGACGTTTGGCAGAAGAGCAGGAACACGCCGCCACCGAATTGACCAGCGAAGAGGGCGAAGCCAAAGGCGAAATCGTGAGCATCAGCGAAGCGAAACAAACCATTGTCGTTTCCACCCCCGTTCGGACAGGACAACAAATTTACGCTGAAAAAGCCGATTTGATTGTTTTAGGCATCGTGAGTCCAGGGGCGGAAGTGATTGCTGATGGCAACATTCACATTTACGCACCGTTGCGTGGTCGTGCTTTGGCTGGTGCATCTGGCGACCGCAAAGCGCGAATTTTCGTGCAATCCATGCAGGCAGAATTGGTATCCATTGCAGGTATTTACCGTACCTTTGAGCAAAGTTTGCCAAACCATTTGTCCAAACAGCCTGTTCGCATTGAATTGCAAGATGACCGTTTGGCAATTTCAGCGATTATTGCCGAATAATTAAAGCGCAATTTTTTCAGGCTGCCTGAAAATTTAATTATTTCATTTGTTTAATCTTCAACAGAAGGAGCCATAAAGTGGCAAAAATTATTGTAGTAACCTCTGGTAAAGGCGGCGTGGGTAAAACCACGACTTCAGCCAGCATCGCGACAGGTCTTGCCCTGCGTGGACACAAAACTTGCGTGATTGACTTTGACGTGGGTTTGCGTAATTTGGACTTAATTATGGGCTGCGAACGCCGCGTGGTGTACGACTTGATTAACGTGATTCAAAAAGAAGCCACATTAAATCAAGCCCTGATTAAAGACAAACATTGCGACAATTTATACATCTTGCCAGCATCACAAACGCGCGATAAAGAAGCGTTGAGCCGTGCTGGTGTGGAACGCATTTTGGCAGAATTGATTCAAAGCTTGCGTTTTGAATACATCATTTGCGACTCGCCTGCGGGTATTGAAACAGGCGCATTGATGGCATTGTATTTTGCTGACGAAGCGATTATTACCACCAACCCAGAAGTGTCTAGCGTACGCGACTCTGACCGAATTTTGGGCATTTTGCAAAGCAAGTCCAGAAAAGCAGAACGCGGTCAAACCGTGAAAGAACATTTGTTGATTACACGCTACTCTCCAGAGCGCGTGGCAAAAGGCGAAATGTTGTCGGTACAAGACATTCAAGACATCTTGCGTATCCCATTGATTGGCGTGATTCCTGAATCACAAAATGTATTGCAAGCATCTAATGCTGGCTCACCTGTGATTCACCAAGAAAATGCCAATGCTGCTGAAGCCTATAAAGATGTGGTTGCACGTTTATTGGGTGAAAACCGTGAAATTCGTTTCCTTGAACCCGTGAAAAAAGGCTTCTTCCAACGCTTGTTCGGAGGCAAATAAGATGTCTATTTTTGAATTCTTATTTGGTAAACGCAGCAATAAGACGGCAAATGTGGCGCGTGATCGTTTACAAATCATCATCGCGCAAGAACGCAATACGCGCGATGCTGAAAATGAAACGCCTGATTACCTTCCCACTTTACAAAAAGAATTGCTGGAAGTCTTGTCTAAATATGTGAAAATTGAATTGAATGACATCAATATTTCACATGAAAAACGCGATGGCATTGACATGCTGGAGCTCAACATCACATTGCCTGAAAGCAAACGTGTTGATAACAGCAACGATTTGCCTTTGCCGAGTGCAGAAAGCTAAAACATGACCTTAACCGAATTACGTTATATTGTGGCGGTGGCAGAAGAGCGACATTTTGGTCGTGCGGCACAACGTTGTCATGTGAGTCAGCCAACTTTATCTATTGCGATTAAAAAGTTAGAAGAGGAATTATCGGTTTCTCTATTTGACCGCAGCAGTAATGAAGTCATTACCACCCAAGCAGGCGACCGCATCATTGCTCAAGCCAAAAAAGTATTGGATGCCGCCGACATCATTCGCCAACTGGCAAGCAAAGAACAAGATGAATTAGATGGTTCATTTAAATTAGGCTTAATTTTTACCGTTGCGCCTTATTTATTGCCGAAATTGATTTTGTCTTTGCGCGATGTGGCACCGAAAATGCCATTGATGTTGGAAGAAAACTACACACACGTTTTAACCGAATCATTGAAACGCGGCGAATTAGATGCGATTGTGGTGGCAGAGCCTTATCATGAAACAGGTGTGGTAACGTTGCCATTGTATGATGAGCCATTTTTTGTGATTGTGCCAAAAGGTCATCCGTTTGAAGAATTGGATGAAATCACAGCAGAGCAAATTGCAGAAGAGCGTGTGTTGTTGCTGACCGAAGGTAATTGTATGCGCGACCAAATTTTGGGCAGTTGTTCGGAATTGGCAGCGCGTCAGCGTATTGATGGTTTGACCAATACGTTGCAAGGCAGCTCTATTAATACGGTACGTCATATGGTTGCAACGGGTTTGGGCATCAGTGTGTTGCCAGCAACGGCATTGACGGAAAATGACCATATGTTGTTCTCCATCGTGCCATTCAAACCGCCTGTACCGCAACGCCGTATTGTGTTGGCATATCGTCGTCATTTTATTCGTCCGAAAGCGTTGTTGGCGATTAAGCAGGCTTTGATGGTGGCGAATATTGCTGGTGTGAATATGATTGCAGATGAGTAATCATTTGTATGTTTGATGATTAAGAAATCCTTTTAGCCATTGGGTTAAAAGGATTTTTTTATGGTTCAGGCGGTCTTTCAGTACACGATAAAATTTAAATATCACTACATGGAGCGGCGACGGCTCGTCGCCAAATCTACCCATCACAAATATATCCCCATATTGCAATATGCTAATCATGACGACGCGCCATCGTCGTTCACATTTTCAGGCTGCCTGAAACGCAAAATACGTTAAAATCGCCTATCTTTTTTTATTTTGGAAACGCAAAAATCATGTCGCTGACCACACTCAAACAACAAATCACATTCGCCACCAAATTCGCCGAAAAATGGCAACACGAAACCGATGAACGTCGCGAAAAAGACAGCTTTTGGAACGACTTTTTCGCCATTTTCGGCATGAACCGCAAAAAATACGCCAGTTTTGAATTTCCCGTAAAAGACGAACTGGGTAACACCCAATTTATTGACGTATTTTATAAAGGTGTTTTCCTAGCCGAACACAAATCCGCCAAAAAAAATCTAGACAAAGCCCGCGAACAAGCCGAACGCTACATCGCCGAAATCGCCCGCACGCTGCCTGAAAAAGATTTACCCGAATATTATGCCGTGTCTGATTTCGCGCATTTTCATTTGTTTCGCCGCGAGCCTTTGCCGAATGTGGACAATGAATGGCGTTTTCCACTTGCCCAGTTGCCCAATTACATTGAACGCGGCGTGTTCCAATTTATGCTCGGCATTGAAGCCAAAGTGCGCGAACAGCAAGAACAAGCCAATATTCAAGCCGCCGAAATCATAGGCAAATTACACAAAGCCTTCGCCGAACAACATATTTACGATGAACACGAATTGCGTTTATTTATCACGCGCTTGCTGTTTTTGTTTTTTGCTGACGACAGCTTGGTATTTGAGCGCAATTATCTGTTTCAAGATTTTTTAGACAAGCAAAAAGATGTAAGCGAATTGGGTTTACAACTCAATGGCTTATTTGAAGCACTCAACCAACCCAACGAAAAATGGAACAACCGCCAAAAAACCGCTTTTGCAGGTTTTGAATATGTAAACGGCGGCTTGTTTCAAGAGCGTTTGGGCGAATTTGAATTTACGCCCGAATTGTTTAAGCAACTGCAAACCGCTTGCCGATTTGATTGGTCGGGCATTTCGCCTGAAATTTTCGGTACGCTGTTTCAAAGCGTGATGAATGCCGATGAACGCCGCGAAACAGGCGCACATTACACCGAAGCCGACAATATTGAAAAAGTCATCAACAGCTTATTTTTAGATGATTTGCAAAATGAATTTGCCCAAATTCAAACGCTAAAACGCGGCAAAACCGACAAATTATCCGCGTTTTACCAAAAAATTAAGCAACTGACTTTTTTAGACCCAGCGTGTGGCTGTGGCAATTTCTTGATTGTTGCCTACGACCACTTGCGCCAATTAGAAGATGATGTGATTGCCGAAATCATGCGCCACAAAGCCGATGATTTGTTTGGCAATGAACCTGCGGTGCAATGTCATTTAAATCAATTTCACGGCATAGAAATTGACGAATTTGCAGGCATGATTGCGCGTGTTGCCATGTGGTTGAAAAATCATCAATGCAACCGCCGCACATTCAACCGCTTTGAAGGCAATGTGAAATGCGAAACTTTGCCGCTCAAAGACGAAGCGCATATTGTGATTGGCAATAGTTTGCGTGAACCATGGATTTGCGCGGATTATATTTTTGGTAATCCGCCGTTTATTGGTTCAACTTATCAAACTGCCGAACAAAAAACCGACACGCAAACCATTTCAGGCAGCCTGAAAAATGCAGGGATTTTGGATTATGTTGCCAATTGGTATGTGAAAGCCGCGCAAATCATGCGTCAAAATCCGCATATTCAAACCGCGTTTGTGTCCACCAATTCCATTACGCAGGGGCAACAAGTTGAAGCATTGTGGGGAACGATTTTGCTGGATTGGGGATTTGAAATTTTCTTTGCCCACCGTACCTTTCAATGGACAAGCCAAGCCAGTGGCAAAGCGGCGGTGCATTGTGTGATTGTGGGTTTCAGGCTGCCTGAAAATCGTGTGGGCAAAAAATATCTGTTTGATTATCCAGATATTAAAGGGCAGCCTGAAAAACGCACGGTGCAAAATATCAATCCGTATTTAATGGACGCGCCAAACAAAATTATTGGCAAACGCAGTAAACAAATTTCAGGCGAAATGGACATGATTTATGGAAATAAACCAACTGACGGTGGTAATTTAATTTTAACTACCGAAGAAAAAAACGCCTTAATTGCAACCGAACCATTGGCAGAAAATTATATTCGCCCATTTTTAGGCGCGGCTGAATTTATCAACAATAAAGAGCGTTGGTGTTTATGGTTTCACAATGTGAGTGAAATGCGTTTACAAAATAATTTAAAACAAATGCCACAAATTGCCCAACGTATTGAACAAGTAAAACAAATGCGTTTAAAAAGTACAAGTAAACAAACACAAAAAAAAGCTGCCACATCGCATTTATTTCAGCAAATTAGCCAGCCTGAAAGCGGTAATTATTTGGCTATTCCAGAAATTTCATCAGAAACACGCGAATTTTTGCCAATTGGCTATTTAGATTGCAACACGATTGCCAGCAATAAATTGTATATGCTACCCAATGCTACGTTGTACCATTTTGGTATTTTGTGTAGCACCATGCACAATGCGTTTATGCGTACAGTATCAGGGCGATTGAAGAGCGATTTTCAATATTCAAATGGAATTGTGTACAACAATTTTCCGTTTCCATTTGCCGCCGCCACCGCCAACAGGCAGCCTGAAACCAACGAACAAAAACACCGCACCGCCATTGAAACCGCCGCCCAAGCCATACTGGACGCGCGTGAATACTACCGCGCCGAAGCCATACGCGAAAATTTGCCCGAACCCAGTTTGGCAGATTTGTATAAACGCGGGGCATTTGTCCAAAAACTCACCGCCGCCCACATCGCCCTAGACAAAGCGGTGGACAAAGCCTATGGCTACACGGGCAGCCATGATGACAGCGAACGCGTGGCATTTTTGTTTGCGCGGTTGAAATAAAAAGCATGGCGCGGCTTTTAATGGAGCGGAAACGGCTCGTGGAACGGCGACGGCTTTTAATGGAACGGCGACGGCTCGTCGCCAAAAAGCACAAATGGAACAGCGACGGCTCGTCGCCATAATAATTGGCATACTACCAATATTAAAAATGTATATGTAATTTAATGATAAATTATTTTCGTATTGTGTGGTTTTGTGATTTGGCGACGAGCCGTCGCCGTTCCATTTGTGCTTTTTGGCGACGAGCCGTCGCCGTTCCACTTGCTTTTTTGTGATAAACCGTTGCTGTTCGATTGAAAGTTGTTGTTTCATTTGACGTAATGGAGCGGCGACGGCTCGTCGCCATATTTCAAATACCCCACAAATTTAATTTTCATTAAATTCAAAATATTGGCGACGAGCCGTCGCCGTTCCACTTGTTTTTTTTTGGCGACGAGCCGTCGCCGCTCCATGTTGTCTATAAAATCATTTATTAAATTGGAGATATTCTTATGACTGCTTTTCGTCGTCAGCATTTACCGCATTTTCATTATGGCAAACATCAAATCATTACCTATCGTTTAGACGACGCATTGCCTCAACATATGCTCACTCAAATTCAACAACAAACCAGCCCACAAATTCGCAAAAAATTGACCGAACAAATTTTAGATACAGGTTATGGCTCATGTATTTTAAGGCAGCCTGAAATTGCACAAATTGTGTTAGATAATTGGCTATTTTTTAATCAAAAACGCTATGATTTAATCGCGTATGTTGTTATGCCTAATCATGTTCATGTGTTGATTGAATTGTATTCACCTACGGATTTAGTCAAAATCATTCAAAGTTGGAAATCTTATACCGCGCATCAAATTACAAAAATTTATCCCAATTATCAAACAGTTTGGCAAAAGAATTATTGGGATAGGTATATTCGTGATGAAACGCATCTTCATCAAGCGATTTGGTATATTGAACAAAATCCTGTTAAAGCAGGTTTAGTAGATAATGCTGAACAATGGCAATTCAGCAGTGCTTATCTACCATAATGAAACAATAGTAGCTATTAAGTGGAGCGGCGACGGCTCGTCGCCATATTTTAATGAATATTCCAAATATTAATTTCATGAAATTCAAAAAATTGGCGACGAGCCGTCGCCCCTCCATGAAGCCTGAAAATGTGTGATGAAAAGTGGAATGGCGACAGCTCATTGTTATGATTTGGATTTTATCATATTGAAATATATTGGTAATTTGTGGATTTGGTGACGAGCCATCGCCGCTCCATGCAGCCGCGCCAATGCTCTGAAATGCTCAACCGACACGACGGGCGCAAATTGTTCCGTTCCACTCACCTAAAGCGTGGGTGTGGCGGCGCAACGCCGCGTTCTGTTTGAATAAAGGTGTTTTTTGGTGGTGTGGTGGTTGCTAATTTTGTGAATCAATCGCACAATGTTTGTTTTCTTGTTTTTCAGGCAGCCTGAAATGATGTCAAAAAGTCAAACATGTTGTTTTCATTGTGGTTTACCCGTTCCTGATGATGTGCATTTGCCGATTGTTTATGAGGCGGTTGAGCAGCCCACTTGTTGTGCTGGCTGTCAGGCGGTCGCGCAGGGAATTATTGATGCGGGCTTGGGCAGTTATTATAAAAATCGGACGGCAGACGCGCAGCAGGCGGTGTTGCCGCCCGATGAGGTGTTGGCGCAGTTGAAATTGTATGATTTGCCCGAGGTACAGGCGGAATTTGTGGAAACGCTGCCTGAAAATGTGAAAGAGGCAATGTTGATGTTGAGCGGCATCACTTGTGCGGCGTGTACTTGGTTGATTGAGCAGCAGTTGTTGCGCCGCGCTGGTGTGGTGAAGGTGGAGCTGAATTATAGTACGCAACGGGCGCGGGTGCGTTGGGACGATTCGCAGGTGCAGTTGTCGGATATTTTGGCGTTGATTCAGAAAACGGGTTATTCCGCCGCGCCGTATGACGCGCAAAAGGTGGAAATGCAGGCGCAGCGTGAACGGAAAAAGATGTTGATTCGTTTGGCGGTGGCTGGGTTGGCGAGTATGCAGACGATGATGTTTGCGTTGCCGACTTATTTGTATGGGGATATTGAGGCGCAGTATTTGACGATTTTGCATTGGGGCGCGTTTTTGATGGTGTTGCCTGCGATGTTTTATTCGGCGCAACCGTTTTATGCTGGCGCGTGGCGTGATTTTCGCAATCGGCGCACGGGCATGGATACGCCTGTGGCAATTGCAATTACGCTGACGTTTGTGGCGGGATTGTATGCGTTGTTGGCGAATGCGGGGCAGGGGATGTATTTTGAAAGCATTGCGATGTTTGTGTTTTTCTTGCTGGCTGGGCGATTTATGGAGCAGTCGGCACGGCGTAAAGCGGGCGATGCGGCGGAGCGGTTGGTGAAATTGGTGCCTGCGTTTTGTCATCGGGTGGTCAATTATCCAAATGAGCAAACGGAAGAGGCGGCGGTGGTGTCGTTGAAACAGGGCGATGTGTTGGTAGTACGCGCTGGGGAAATTGTGCCTGTTGATGGGGTGGTGTTGCGTGGCGAAAGTGAAATCAATGAGGCGATGCTGACGGGCGAGTCGGTGCCTGTGGTGAAAGTTTCAGGCAGCCGTGTTACGGCTGGGACGTTGAATACCAGCAGTCCGTTGGTGATTCAGGCGGAGCAGGTGGGCAATCAAACGCGTTTGGCGCATATTGTGAAGTTGCTTGACCGTGCATTATCGCAAAAACCGCGTTTGGCGGAATTGGCGGAGAAATATGCGTCTGGGTTTACGTTGTCGTTGGTCATTATGGCGGTGCCGACTTTTTTGCTGTGGTGGTGGCTGGCGGATACGGGCAAGGCGTTGTGGATTACGGTGTCGTTGTTGGTGATTACTTGTCCGTGTGCGTTGTCGTTGGCGACGCCTGCGGCGTTGGCGGCGAGTACGGGGCGATTGGCGAGTGAGGGGGTGTTGATTGCGCGAGGTCATGCGTTGGAAAGTTTGGCGCGGGTGTCGGATGCGGTGTTTGATAAAACGGGGACTTTGACCGAAGGAAAATTATCCGTGATTCAATTCCAAAATCTTTCAGGCAGCCTGAAAGATGAAGATTTGATTCACATCGCCCAATTATTAGAACAGCATTCGGAACATCCGATTGCGAAAGCGATTTTGCAATTTCAATCGCCCTTGACGGAATCTCCCACAATTCAAATTGCCCAAACATTAAATAAAATCGGACACGGCGTTTCCGCGCAAATCACATTGCACGGCAACACGCAAGTTTGGGCAATCGGGAAACCTGAATTTGTGGCAGACATCGCAGGTGCGCTGCCCAACGCATTACAAGAATTGGCACAATTAGGCAGTTTGATTGCATTGGGAAATCAGCACGGTTTTCAGGCTGCCTTTTTGCTACGCGACACGCCCAAAGCCGATGCCGAAACCATGTTAGCCCAATTAACACAACAAAATATCCGCTTACATATTTTAAGCGGCGACAATCAAGCGGCGGTGTCGCAACTGGCGGCACAACTGGGCATTCAACACTACCGCGCCGCCGCCACGCCCGAAGACAAATTGGCGTATGTGCAGCAACTGCAAGCCGATGGCAAACACGTTTTGATGCTGGGCGATGGCATTAATGATGCGCCTGTATTGGCGGCGGCGGATGTGTCGGTGGCGGTGGCTGGCAGCGCGGATGTGGCGCGAGAAGGAGCGGATGTGGTGTTGCTGAACGATGATTTGGCGGCATTGCCCCTGATGCTGGCACAAGCCAGTCGCACGCAACGCATTATCCGTCAAAATCTGATTTGGGCAACGGCGTATAATTTTATTGTGGTGCCGTTGGCGGTGTTGGGCTATGTAACGCCGTGGATTGCGGCATTGGGCATGAGTACCAGCTCGCTGATTGTGGTGTGGAATGCGTTGAGATTGCGGAAATAAATTCAGGCTACCTTTCAGCACACGATAAAAATGGAGCGGCGACGGCTCGTCGCCATTTTTCAAATATCCAATCAATTTAAATTTTATAAAATTCAATCGTTGGCGACGAGCCGTCGCCGCTCCATTTTGAAAGATAACCTAAAACCATTGCGGTTATTTGACGGGAACGCGGCGTCTTGCCGCCGCACCCACGCTTTTGGGCAGACCTGCCAAGTTCTAAATAATTGCTACAATACGGTCAATTCGGTTAGCAAATCGTGCCAACCAATCTTTCCATTTATAATAGCAATTAAAACGAGCAATGTTTAATACCCAATTCATCAGCACAGAATAACAAGCAA
>JBHARQ010000142.1:0-4003 GCA_041831015.1 Simonsiella sp.
CAAAAGCAAGTGCAAAATGAAATGTCATTAGCCCCTACTCTGTTAATGCCATCACGGCTTGCGCCAATAGATTGCCAGCGCGTGTGTAGCCATCGGCTGTAAAATGGACACCATCTTTGCTCGCCAAACCTTGTTGTCGCCAACGATTCATGCTGCATCGTCCGCCCATCGCGTCTTGCCATGACCAATACCAAACGCCTGTTTGTTGTGCAACGCGTTGTTGCATGGCTTGCACGTCATCTAATCGGGGGGCGCGTGTGCCGCATTCGCCTGTGGTTTGGGTTAAGGATTCGGGCGCGCCTAATAATAAAATGGCACTTTCAGGCAGCGTTTGACGAATTTCAGCAATTTGATTGCGCCAAAAAGTTTCTGTTTCGGCAAGATTTAAGGCTGCCTGAAAGGCTTCATTCGTGCCATAGGCTAATATGACCAAATCCGCTTGTGTGGCTGCCAAATCTTGTTGCCAACCTGTGCGCCATTTTTGCCAATGCGACCATTGCGCTCCATTGATTCCCAAAGCGGAAACCAGTACACCTTTATCCGATTGATTTTCTAATTGAATCAATCCAATTTCCCATAAATCGCCACGCGTCGCATGAATGGACATCGGCATGGTTGCTTGAAAATGAATGTGTTGCCAACCATGTTGATCTCTTGGAATGGATTTTATTTGCTGATTGGCATCAATGATTTGCAATGTATTTTGAGCAAATACAGGTTTTGCCATCACAGATACCGATTGCATACCCAATGAGCGTGGCTCAATTGTTAAAGCCCCATCTAATGAACGCGTCAGCACGCCACCCAATGGGAAATCACCAATATCGGCACGACTGGTCAAAAGTTGCCAATGATTTTTTGGGAAAGTTACACCGCTAATTCTTTGATATTTAATTTGATTAGGGTAAAACACTCCCAAGCCACCATCGCCCCATTGTTGCTGTAATCGGCTGCGTAACTGGTCAGTCAAAAAGCCGCCTGCGGTGTGAGAATCGCCTAATTGCACCACCCGAAATTTAACGGCTTCGCCACGCTGTAATTGACGTAATTTTTGCAAAGCAGCAGATTGACCGCCATCATATTGATGAATAGGAACATTTAAAGCCATATTCTGCTGCGCCCATACGGGCAATAAATACACGCATAGTGATGCAGCAAGCAATAATTGTTTATAATTAAATCTATTTTTCATATTTAGGGTGTTTTCAGGCTGCCTGAAGAAGTATTCGGCACATTAATATAGCTGGCAATATAATCTGCCATAAATTGTTGTCCACGCACGGTAAAATGAATCCCGTCAGGCGTCCGAATTTTCACAGGTGTACCGTCTAACACTATCGTATCACGATACACTTTTTCGCCATCGCTTAACAAATCTCTGATATTTAACCATAAAACATTGGATTTGGTTTGATGCAATTCTGTGGTCAATAATTTATCCAAATAATTCATTTGCTCATTCAACACCGAACGTTTCATGTGTGGAATGCCCAACCAAATGATTTTTGCACCCGCTTTATCGGCTGCTTGGACAATCCGATTCACTCGTTCTAAATAAACTTTTTCCCATGCAGGCGTTTGAAATTTTAAATAAGGGACACCTTTAGGCGTAGCAGGGTCAGGGAAATCCCAAGGGTCATTTGCACCTACCAAAATAATCAATAGCTTAACATTTTTATCATTCGCAAATGTTTGCTCAATCGTTGCAGGCCAATCAAATAATTTCGGATAAGCCAAACCTGTGCTTTGCTTACTTAAATTAATAGAATCAACCTGATATTGACTTTTCAGCCATTTTTGCAAATGAGGCGCAATCCCTTGCATAATCGAATCACCAGCAAATAATACCTTATCGCCAGCTTGTAATTGAATGCCATCTTGATTTTCAGGCTGCCCTACTTCGCTGGCAGTTGCCACCGCACTGGCAGATGGCGCTGAACTGGCTGCACTTGCTACCGCTACAGTTGCTTGAACGGGTGGCGGTGGTGTTTTTTCGGTGGTAGAAGATTGCAAATTCGTTTGCCAACGTTCGCCATATTGCTGAAAACCATCTAATGTTTGCTGATAAACAGATGTTAAACGATTTTGCACATCAGCACCTGCCCGCCATGCCGCAAATTGATTTAACGGCTCCAACGGACTGGCACGATGATATGTCTGCAACCAATAACCATTAATAGATTGCTGTCCTAACCAAATGGTTACCGTTGCCACCATCAACAAAATCAAATACAAGGCATAATATTGACGCAAATGAGCCCATTTTCCCTTCTTTTGAGGGAAAACGATGATTTGTGGCTTCGTTTCTGGATCAGAAATTAGCATAAATAAATCCTGGAATGCCTGATGGCGCAACAATCAACAAAAACAATAAAATCAAAGAAATCGGAACAAACCACAAGCAAACAGGCAATCGTTCCAAACCATATACCGCCCAATAAAATCCCCGCACCAACCAGCGATATGTGCATAAAACCAATGCAAATATTGCCAACAATAGCACGATGTCTAATTCAGGCAGCATCCAACCACGTCCGCCACCCAACAACGAGTAAAAAATTAAATTCGCTTCCGCCAAACTATCCGTGCGGAACACCACAAAACTGGCACTAACAAACGAAATTGTTGTCAAAATACCCAAAAATTTGCCCCATTTAAATCGGTTTACTAACGCATCACGCCCAAATATGCGGTCAGCCAAATTCAAACCAATAAATGCCAACCCATGCAACAAACCCCATAAGAAAAAATTCCAACCGTAACCGTGCCAAATGCCCGATAAAACCATTGCCAACAGCACATTTCGTTGCGTTCGCCAAAAACCCAAACGATTGCCACCCAATGGAATATAAATATAATCACGAATCCACGCCGACAAAGTCATATGCCAACGTTCCCAAAAACTACGAATATTATGAGCAATCAAAGGCATAGAAAAATTTTTAGGTAATTGAAAACCCAAAAACATTGCCAATCCAATGACTAAATCCGTATAACCCGAAAAATCCAAAAATAATTGGAACGTGTAACCATAAATCGCAGCCAATACCGATAACACATCATATTGCAAAGGATTTTCAAAAACAGGATTAACCCAAGTATCGGCTAATACCCCAACCAACCACCATTTTTTAATCACACCCAATAAAATTAATGCCAATGCCAATGCAGGTCGCAAAATATAGCGTGGTTGTGTGGTTAAAATCTGTGTACTGATGCCAGCTTGTATGCCATCTACGCTTTTTTGTACCCCAGCCCGAATAATAGGGCCAGATGTGATGGTTGGAAAGAAACTAAAATGTAATAATAAGTTAGGAAAACTTAATCGAGTGTTATCTTCTTGTTTATAAATAAAAACAAGATAAGCAATCGCTTGAAATGTATAATATGACATTCCCAAAGGTATCATGATTTCCATAATATCACTTTGGAAAAAAGCTTTCATATTCAATCTGAAAAAATCAAAATATTTGAATAATCCCAAATTCAATACCGAAATCACGATACCTGCTATTAGCCAACGTTTTCGCTGCTTAATATCTGTACTTTTGAAAATTTTTCTAGCAATTAAAAAAATTAAAATGGTAAATACCGTAACTGCGATTGCAAACCAAACATGAATATTAGCTAACAAGAGCATACTGGTAACCAGTAATAACTTATTTTGATAGCGTGGATACTGCCCTATTGCCCAATAAATTGGTAAAAAGCACAACCAAAAAATCGCAAATTCAACAGATAAAAAGGGCATTGTGGTTCCATTTATGAATCGTGATGATGGGGGATAATAGCATAAGTTTTCACGTTATTAATAGATCATTTTCAGGCTGTCTGAAAATAAAAATCCCTGTTTCACGGTAAGTAGAAACAGGGATTGAGTAATAGGAGTTTGGCGATGACCTACTTTCGCATAGGGACTATACTATCATCGGCGCTGGTTTGTTTCACTGTCCTGTTCGGGATGGGAAGGAGTGGGACCAAACCGCTATGGTCGCCAAACATA
>JBHARQ010000143.1:0-4080 GCA_041831015.1 Simonsiella sp.
CGATGATGTCGGATTTGCGTGAATCAGGTGCAATCGAGCAAGATGCCGATTTAATTATGTTTATGTTCCGTGATGAATATTACACAAAAGAAGCCAGCCAATTTAAAGGTTTGGCGGAATGTATTATTGGCAAACACCGTAACGGCCCGACAGGCCGCGTGTTCTTAACTTTCTTGGGGCAATTTACCAAATTTGAAAACGCAGCGTATATTCCTGAAGCAGCAGGAAGTTTAGACAATTAAAATATAAATTAGGATAAATAAAGATGAAAAAACGCCAATATATCAAGGGTTTTACCTTGGTTGAATTGCTGGTTACGATTGCAATTATGGGAATTATGGCTGCGATTGCCATGCCCAACCTAACCAGGTTTGTGAATAAATCGCGTATCAACAACCGTGCCGAGCAAATTGCTAATTTATTTCGCTATGCCAAAGGCGAGTCGGTTCGCATGAATATCCCTGTGGTGATTTGTGGCGATACCATCCGCAGTGATGGACGACCGAATGGTGTGTGTACGGATAATATTTTTGATACAGGTGCCGATGCGGCTAAGAGTGGTTTAAAAGCCTTTGCAGATGCCAATCAAAATGGCAAGTACGAGTCAAATAGTAGTCCCGCCGATATTGATTTGCGAACCATTGGTATTAACGGTAATAGCAGTAACCAACAAATTGAAATGGCAGTGGAACAGTGTGGGATTGTTTCAGGCGCAACTTGCAGCACCATCACAAATCCTAAAAAACAAATGGTTTTTTTCCCAAATGGTCAATTTGGAATTCAAAAAAATGCTGATAATTTACGCAGTATTGAAGTCAGTAGTCAATATGTACGCTTCACTATCAAAGATGCCAAAAAAGCAACTGATAAAGCTTTGTGGCGCTATGTTGTTATTTCTCCTACAGGTAATGTGGGAACATGTGTTGACAAAGGTAGCAGTAACGAATTGTGTGGTTTATAAAAAATCATACGGTATTTAATTTGATATAGAGTAAACACCATGAAGACAAATTTTTTAGTAAATAAGCAAAAAATACAAGGTGCAACCATTATAGAAGTGATGATATCTGTATTTTTACTCACTTTTGGTATTTTGGCTTTGATGTTGGCGCAAGTGCGCTCGGTTGCTGGTGTGGATGAAGCGGAAAATCGTACATTGATTGCACAGGCAGCTGAAGCATTGGCAGAAGGTATGCAGGTTAATCCAACGGTAACTGTGCCATCAGGTACTAATAAAATAGTGCTGAAATATAATAATTATATTAATGCTGGAAAAGCGGTATCAAATAAGAGTTTTACTAACTTAGATGCTATTACTGATTCATCGAAAAAAGAGTTGGCACAAAAACAATTAGATAATTTTGAAGCGGCTTTAAGTCAAGTACCGGAAGTGGCGCATATGTATTATATTGTATGTGAGGATGGTGCTAATCCTGTTGCACCCACTTTATCTGCAGCCGGTGCATTTGATGGTAAGTGTACTGCTAGTGGAGCAGGATCGGGTGCGGTGATTAAAGTGGCTTGGCGCATGAAAAATACGGCAAGTAATGATGCAAATGAAACCAGTGAATTTACTTATGTCTTGAAAGTTAAAGGTTAAACTCAGCATGAAAACACATCATTCAAAATCTAAAATTCATGGTTTTACCCTGATTGAATTTCTGGTAGCCAGTTCGCTTGCCGTGATTGTGATTATGGCGGCGAGCAGCACTTATTTTATCACGCGTAAACTGGGTCAATCGGCGCAAGAGAAAATCAATGTGCAAAATAATTTGCGCAATGCGGCAACTTTAATTACTCGTGATGCACGTTCCGCAGGTAGTTTTGGCTGTTTTTCAACGGGCGGAGTTTTTTCAGGAGCTGCCGGCACAACAGCAGCCCATGCAGGCAGCTTTCCTGTGTTGGATAAAGTAGGTATTGGCGTTAATTCTAGCATTCGAATGAACAATACTTCCAATAGTGGCTATGGCGTGATTTGGACAAACGACTTATCAGGATTTAATTTGCCAAGTGGTGCGGGTGGTAGTCATGCCTTAATTTTTATTTATGGTAAAGGTAATGTAGGTATTACCAAAATTGCAACTAATTCTGTTGAATTGATTAACAGTGAAAATGCAGATATTAGAGATACGGTTTCTGCTAAGGGGCCATTGGTTCTGAGTAGTTGTGAAAATGCCATTACACTCACTAATACTTCTGGTGGCAAAGTAGTTGGATTCGACTCTATTGCTTTAAGCAATGAAATGCAAACAGGTGATTTAAACCGTTTGTCGGTAAGCAAATTGTATGCGGCGGCATATTTGGTGGGTGATGTGAACGGTGGTGGGTCAGCATTATTGCGTTATGAGATGGATGCGGGAGGTAAGTGGTCAAATCCACAAATCTTAAGTAAAGATGTGAGTAAGATGGATGTGAGTTTTGCTTATGAACAAAATTGTGATGTAGCAGCATCTATTCCATCAGACTCGATGAAATTTAAATACAGTAATAATTTGGCTCATCCTAACTTGCCTGCATTGATTCAAATGCGTTTAACCTATGCGGGCTCGGCGCAAACTGAATATATCATTAATGCTGGAGTGCGTGGCGGTAATCAATGTACGACACAAATTGCAATCCAATAAAAATTTAAGGATACATGATGAAAGTAAATAAACAACAAGGTTTCTCACTGTTTTTGGTGATGGTATTGATGCTGGTCATTGCCATGTTGGTCATTATTACCAATCAATCAGCTTTAACAGAGATGCGTTCAAGTAGCAATGAAGCAGACCGCAAAGTTGCGCTAAGCCGGGCAGAAAATGGTTTGCAAGCTGCTGAAAATGATATCTTGGGTTTTGTAGATGGCACTGCGACTATACAATTTACCGATAATTGTGCATCAGGGCTCTGTCAGCCGGCTAAAGATTCATTCAAAAGTACCAATATTAAAGACCCATTTAAGTTCAATGGCTCACCCACATCAGATATTGAGGCGTGGCATCGTTGTAACACAAACATAACTAAGAATTGCAAAGAAAAAGCAGGGCAAACGGTACTGGATTCCGATAATACAAGCCGTAAAACGGCAGACAACAATGCCAAGTACATTATTGAATATTTAGGTGTAGATGCGTCTGATAAAGAGATTTTTCGTATCACATCTAAAGCACGTGGTGATAATGAAAATACCAATGTACTTCTTCAATCTTATGTGGAATTAACTCGATGAAATCTTATTTCTCAAAGCATCGTGTTGTAGGTTTTACCTTAACTGAAATGCTAATTGTTGTAGCAATTATAGGCATATTGGCAGCCATTGCCTTGCCTTCATATCAATCTTATGTTGAAAAAACAAATTTAAGTGAAGCCAAAACAGAAATTACAAGAATTTATCAAAGAATTCAAGATGAAAAGCTCACTAATCCACGTGGTTTGCTCACGCAAGCTGCCGTAAGTACATTTGTGAATGATCGCATTGCCAATATTCCTACACAACAAACACAGAAATACACATACAGTTCTGTAGTGAATGGACAAGGAAAAATGTTTAGTGTGAATATTCAGGCAGCCCCCGTGCGAACAGGCTCAAAATTCTATCTTTGGGCGAATAGCAATGGCAGCGTGTTTAAATGTAAATTACCATCTTCTGGTAAACCGGCGGCGGTAGGAGATTCAAAACCATCAGATTGTGAAGCTTTTTAAATAAATACTCAAAACTTTCAGGCAGCTTGTATAATACAGGCTGCCTGAAAATACATGGGCGCAATATTTTTAATCTTTATAGCGAATAGAGACACAAATGCAAAACACATTACAAGACAAAATCGTATTGGTAACAGGTGCAACACGCGGGATTGGCGCAGCCATTGCCGATACCTTGGCGAAAGCAGGTGCCACAGTGATTGGTACGGCAACTTCCGAATTAGGTGCAGCGGCGATTGGCGAACGATTGGCGCAATGGCAAGGTCAAGGACGCGTATTGAACGCCGCGCAAAGCGACGGTATTGAAAATCTCATTGGTGAAATTGAAAAAGAATTTGGTCGTTTGGATATTTTGGTGAACAACGCAGGGATTACGCGTGATAACTTATTGATGCG
>JBHARQ010000144.1:0-3749 GCA_041831015.1 Simonsiella sp.
GGTTAGGCATATTCTGTCTTTCTGTCAAAATTTAGATTTTATATGAAAATGTTGGATTCAAGTATCCGCCCAACCTAAACTACGAAGAACGAACCATTCCGTGCCACGCACCTAAAAGCGTGGTGCGCGGCAAGATGCGCGTTCCCGACAAATCACAACAAACCTTTCAGGCTGCCTGAAATGATTTCGCTGGACGCGTAGTCCTTCAGGCTGCCTGAAAATAGATAACACCCCAAATTTGCTATAATTCAGCCGTTCCAATTTTCAGGCAGCCTGAAATGCAAATTATCCAATACCCCAATTCCCCCTTTACCCTACATCAACCCTTCGCCCCAGCAGGCGACCAACCCACCGCCATTGCCCAACTGCTTGACGGCTTGCAAGACGGCTTGTCCGCGCAAACGCTGTTGGGCGTAACAGGTTCGGGCAAAACCTACACCATGGCAAACGTCATCGCCCAAAGCGGTCGCCCCGCCATCATCATGGCGCACAACAAAACCCTTGCCGCCCAACTCTATGCCGAAATGCGCGAATTTTTCCCCGATAATGCCGTGGAATATTTCGTGTCCTACTACGATTATTATCAACCCGAAGCCTACGTTCCATCACGCGATTTGTTCATAGAAAAAGACAGCGCAATCAATGAACACATTGAACAAATGCGCCTGTCCGCCACCAAAAATCTGATGACGCGCCAAGACGTGATTATCATCGCCACCGTGTCCGCCATTTACGGCATTGGCGACCCCAGCGAATACCAACAAATGATTTTGTCGGTTAAAGAAGGCGACATCATCGGACAACGCGACATCATCGCCACCCTTGTTTCCATGCAATACGACCGTGGCGACACCGATTTCAAACGCGGTAGTTTCCGCGTGCGTGGCGATGTGATTGACGTGTACCCAGCCGAAAGCTCGGATTACGCGCTCCGCATTTCGCTGTTTGATGATGAAATTGAACGACTGGATTTGTTTGACGCGCTCACAGGCACGGTCATTCAGCGTGTAGGACGTTACACGGTGTTTCCGTCCAGCCACTACGTTACGCCACGTGACACGGTGTTACGCGCTTGCGAAGCGATTAAGCAAGAATTGCGCGAACGCATTGATTTTTTTGCACAAGAAAATCGCCCCGTAGAACAACAACGCATTGAACAACGCACCCGTTTTGATTTGGAAATGTTGTATGAAATGGGTTTTTGCAAAGGCATTGAAAACTACTCGCGCCATTTTTCAGGCAAAAAAGAAGGCGAACCGCCACCGACTTTAATGGATTATTTGCCGAAAAATGCGATTTTGTTTATTGACGAAAGCCACGTTACCATCGGGCAAATTGGCGCGATGTATAAAGGCGATGCCAGCCGTAAGCAAAATTTGGTGGATTATGGTTTCAGGCTGCCTTCGGCGCGAGACAATCGCCCGCTCAAATTCCATGAATTTGAAAAAATCATGCCACAAACCATTTTCGTGTCCGCCACGCCAGCCAATTACGAAGCCGAACACGCAGGGCAAATCGTGGAACAAGTCGTGCGCCCAACGGGTTTGCTTGACCCGCAAATTATTGTCCGCCCCGTTGGTAGCCAAGTAGATGATTTATTGAGCGAAATCAACGAGCGCATTGGCAAAGGCGAGCGCGTACTCGTTACCACGCTAACCAAACGCATGGCGGAGCAACTGACCGATTATTACAGCGAATTGGGTATCAAAGTTCGCTATTTGCACAGCGATATTGATACGGTAGAACGTGTTGAAATTATTAGAGATTTGCGTTTGGGTGTGTTTGATGTGTTGGTCGGCATTAACTTATTACGCGAAGGTTTGGACATTCCCGAAGTGTCGCTGGTCGCCATTTTAGATGCGGACAAGGAAGGCTTTTTGCGTTCACATCGCAGCTTAATCCAAACCATCGGACGCGCCGCGCGAAACGTGCATGGCGTGGCGATTTTGTATGCTGACAAAATCACCGACAGCATGAAATCCGCCATAGACGAAACCGAACGCCGCCGTGAAAAGCAAATTAAATTCAACGCAGAACACGGCATTGTCCCCCAGCAAATCCACAAGCAAGTGAAAGATTTAATTGACGGTGTGTACCACGAAGAGCGCGAAGAACAAGTTTCAGGCAGCCTGAAAAAAGCCAGCAAAACCAAAACACGCGAAATCCACAGTGAAGAAGACGCGATTAAGGAAATTGCGCGTTTGGAGAAAGAAATGCAACAGGCGGCGCGGGATTTGCAGTTTGAAGAGGCGGCGGTGATTCGTGATAGAATTAGGGCAATTAAAGAAAATTTGTTGTTTTAAATATAAAACACCAAATGATTAACCTAAAAAACAATCATTTGTTGTTTTATATGATATGACTATTCTGGCAATCCATGCTCGAATAACTGAATGATTTTCTTGGCATAAGCCTGATTTTCATCAGATAATGTAGCAATTCGTTCAGCAAACTCATCAAATGTCCATGTCGTTGCTTCGCCATTTAATGCTGCAACTGCTACATCACATGCTTGGCGTGTTTCTGCTGTAGGTTGAGCCAACCACAGCAAGAAATGTAGTGCTGTTTTGTCTTGTATATTCAATAAAGGATGATTGAGTAAAGATACGCCTTGTTCATAGCCTGATGTAATCTGCCCTAATGCGATTTGCCAGTCGACATAGTTTAATTTTGCCTTTAGTGCCCGTTCTTGGATAGGTATATAACTATCCTGTCCAAACTGTTGCCAAACCTGTGGGAAAATTTCAATATCGCCTTGTTTAGCCTTTTCTAAAGCATAGCAACAGGCAACTTCAGCAGCTTGCAGACGAATTTCATCATGGCAATCTGCACCAAATTGCTGCCAAACCTGTAGACAAACCTCAATATCGCCTTGTTTAGCTTTTTCTAGAACATACACTAAAGCAGCATTGGCAGCTAGTAAACGAATTTCATCGTAGGAATCGTGTCCAAACTGTTGCCAAACTTGTTGGTAAATTTCAATATCGCCTTGTTTATCCTTTTCAAAAGCATAATTGATGGCAGCTTTGGCAGCTTGTAGGCGAATTTCATCATGGCAATCTGCACCAAACTGTTGCCATACTTGTGGGTAAATTTCAATATCGCCTTGTTTATCCTTTTTCAAAGCATAATTGAAGGCAGCTTTGGCAGCTTGTAAACGAATTTCATCATGGCAATCTGTACCAAACTGTTGCCAAACTTGTTGGTAAATCTCGATATTGTCTTGTTTATCATCCTTCTCTAAAGCATACAGAAGAGCAATATTGGCAACTAGCAGGCGAATTTCATTATAGGAATCTTGTCCAAATTGCTTCCAAACTTGTTGGTAAATCTCAATATCACCTTGTTTAGCCTTTTCTATAGCATACTTGACGGCAGCTTTGGCAGCTAGTAAACGAATGTCATCGTAGGAATTGTGTCCAAATTGTTGCCAAATCTTTTGATAAATCTCAATATCGCGTTGTTTATCCTTTTCCAATGCATCATTGAGGGCAGCTTTGACAGCTAGTAAATGAGTTTCATTATTAGGATTATTACTAAATTTCTCCCATATTTGTTGATTCAACATATTTTTATAAACAATATCATTTTGTTCTAGATTATCGGAAAAACAGAGTTGCTGACATAAGTTATCATCAAATTGTAATGTTAGATGCTGCCAATGGAATTGATTAAGTTGTGTGCTGATTTTTGTAAACCAATTGATATTACCATATGAAATTTGCAAAGCTATAATAAAGTAAAAATCA
>JBHARQ010000145.1:0-5586 GCA_041831015.1 Simonsiella sp.
ATCACCCAAAACACATTTTCACATCTTCACAAAATAATTTCTCTCTTTTTTTGAAAATTTTAAGCAAGTTTACGCTCTAAAAAGACATTAATTATTCAAAAATTGCTTTAAATTCAAATTTATTAAAATAAGTCATCATATTTATAAAATCAAATTAATTTTATAAAAAAAATTTATTTTACAAATTCTTCACTCTTGAATTACATTCTACTACATAAGAAAAACATCACTACACGGAGACCTAAACCATGACTAATCGTTCAGCAGGTTTGGCATTTCGTCAAGCCGTTCAAGAATCTAATCCATTGGCTGTTGTGGGTTGCGTGAATGCGTATTTCGCGCGTTTGGCGACCAATAGCGGTTTCAAAGCCATTTATCTTTCTGGCGGTGGCGTGGCAGCGTGTTCTTGTGGCATTCCCGATTTGGGCATTACCACCATGGAAGACGTATTGATTGACGCGCGTCGCATTACCGATAACGTGGACACGCCCTTGTTGGTGGACATTGATGTGGGCTGGGGTGGTGCATTCAATATTGCGCGTACCATTCGCAACTTTGAACGCGCTGGCGTGGCAGCCGTGCATATTGAAGACCAAGTGGCGCAAAAACGCTGCGGACATCGCCCAAACAAAGCTATTGTTTCTCAAGCAGAAATGGTGGACAGAATTAAGGCTGCTGTTGATGCGCGTGTGGACGAAAATTTTGTGATTATGGCGCGTACCGATGCTTTGGCGGTGGAAGGTTTGGACGCGGCGATTGAACGCGCTCAAGCCTGCGTGGAAGCAGGCGCGGACATGATTTTCCCCGAAGCCATGACCGAATTGGGTATGTACAAAAAATTTGCCGAAGCTGTAAAAGTGCCTGTGTTGGCGAACATCACGGAATTTGGCGCGACACCGCTCTACACGCAACAAGAGTTGGCGGAAAATGGCGTGAAATTGGTATTGTATCCGCTTTCTACGTTCCGTGCGGCAAGCAAAGCGGCGTTGAATGTGTACGAAGCGATTATGCGCGATGGCACGCAAGCGAATGTGGTTGACACCATGCAAACACGCGCGGAATTGTACGAACATTTGAAATATCATGATTTTGAACAGAAATTAGACGCGCTGTTCAGTCAAAATAAATAGATTGCGGTTTCAGGCTGCTGTTCAATTAAATTTTCTTATTTTGCCGTAGGGGCGGATTTCATATCCGCCCTGTATGAAATACGGAAACCCAAGTTTGTGGCATGGGCAGATATAAAATCTGCCCCTACGAAGTGGGAACGGAATAAAGTTCAGGCAGCCTGAAATCCACAAATCAAGTTCACAAAATTTTTTAGCAAATAATTTTCTCAATCTTTCATCATTTCCCATTATTTGCTGGAAAAATCGGCAAATGCGTTTTCAGGCAGCCTGAAAATTCATTTGCTTAATCAACAAGAAGAAGTGCTTATCTACATTTTTTGAATTGGAGAACCACATCATGTCTACCGAAACCACTAACCAAGTTACCCCAAAACCTAAAAAATCTGTTGCGCTTTCAGGCGTGGCGGCTGGTAATACCGCGCTGTGTACCGTTGGTCGTAGCGGCAACGATTTGAGCTATCGCGGCTACGATATTTTGGATTTGGCAAAACATTGCGAATTTGAAGAAGTGGCGCATTTGCTCATTCACGGTCATTTGCCTAATCGCTTTGAATTGGTGGCGTATAAGCAAAAATTGAAAGCGTTGCGCGGTTTGCCCATTCGCGTCATTCAGGTGTTGGAAAGTTTGCCAGCGCACACGCACCCTATGGACGTGTTGCGGACAGGCGTGTCTATGTTGGGTTGCGTTCACCCCGAACGCGAAAGCCAACCTGCCAGCGAAGCGCGTGATATTGCCGATAAATTGATTGCGTGTTTGGGTAGTATGTTGTTGTATTGGTATCAATTTTCGCACAACGGCAAACGCATTGAAGTGGAAAGCGAAGAAGACAGCATTGGCGGACATTTCTTGCATTTGTTGCACGGCAAACGCCCCAGCGAATCGCACATTAAAGCCATGCACGTTTCCCTGATTTTGTATGCGGAACATGAGTTTAATGCGTCCACATTTACCAGCCGTGTGATTGCGGGTACGGGTTCGGACATTTATTCGTGCATTACGGGTTCAATCGGCGCGTTGAAAGGCCCGAAACACGGTGGCGCAAACGAAGTCGCTTACGACATTCAAAAACGCTATCGCAGCGCAGACGAAGCCGAAGCGGATATCCGTGAACGCATTGGTCGCAAAGAAATTGTGATTGGTTTCGGACACCCTGTTTACACCGTGTCTGACCCGCGCAATGTGGTGATTAAAGAAGTGGCGCGTGATTTGAGCAAAGAAACGGGCGATATGCGCTTGTTTGACATTGCCGAGCGTTTGGAAACGCTGATTTGGAACGAGAAAAAAATGTTCCCGAATTTAGACTGGTTCAGCGCGGTTTCGTATCAAAAATTGGGCGTGCCAACGGCAATGTTTACGCCATTGTTTGTGATTTCGCGCACAACAGGTTGGAGCGCACACGTTTTGGAACAACGTGCTGACGGCAAAATTATCCGTCCGAGCGCGAATTATACTGGCCCTGATGATACGGCGTTTGTGCCATTGGACGAGCGTTAAGATTTCAGGCTGCTTGAATTTTGCCCCCTCCCTTGCGGCGCGGGGGAAGGCTGAGGTGGGGGTGCGAGCATTCAGCTACACAAATCTCATTTAGTGGTAAGATACCGAACCACCCCCACTTTCCACCAGCGTGGGAGGGAGCAGATTGCAAAAAATCAATTCAAGCAGCCTGAAAGGAATATGATGAACCAAACCTTATTATGTTGCACATTAACCGCTTTACTATTATCGTCCAACTCATTTGCCAAAAAAACGAAACAAAATCAAGGTATAAATAATATTGTCGCTTTATCAGAACGCTTGGAGCGCGAAAATGACCCCAATTATGGCGATATGTATATTCAGCATAAACCAAAATTTCAAATCATTGTTTTATTTGCAGATAATAAAGACCGCAGCGCGTGGCTGAAATCATTGAACCCCAATATTCGCCGTTATGTGCAAATTCGCCAAGCCAAAAAATCGCGCCAACAATTTTTACACGAACAAGATAATTTTTCCCAATATATTCAAAAAGCTGGTATTAAAAATTATATGTTGGGTTACGATATTGAGCAACAACGCTTTAATGTGAGCGTCAATAGTACAACCGAAAAAGCAAAAGTCATTGAAATTGCGAAAAAATTAAATTTAGATAAAGATTTAACTATTAATGTGGGCGGTGTTGCTGTGCGAGAAATGCGATAAAGTTTCAGTACACGACACAAATGGAACGGCGACGGCTCGTCGCCATTTTTCAAATACCCCATAATTTAAATTTTTATGAAATTCAATTGTTGGCGACGAGCCGTCGCCGCTCCATGTAGTGCTATTTAAATTTTGTCGTGTACTGAAAGGCTGCCTGAAAAAATACAAAGGATTGATGATGAACGAACATTTTGCCATTTATATGCAACAACAAGCGTTGAAATCGGTGGAATATTTGTCGTCAATTCTACATTCGCCCGAATTTGAAACGTGTTCGCCAGCATTACAAGCCAAATTGAAACGCAGTATTGGCGAATTGATTGGCGATATTCAAATGAATATTTTGGAAGAAATTTACCCCTTTTTTCCTGAATTAGACGATTTGAAATAAACGCTGAAATTGGCAAAAAAGCTGCCTGAAAATCGCTGAAAGGCAGTTTTCAGGCAGCTTTTTTATTAACGAAAAATCAATTACATTTAATTACATAAGAGCGCATAATCATATTAACAAAAAGATTCATTCAACATATTTCAGGCTGCCTGAAAATATCAAATCCCTATTTTTTAACAAGAAAAACAGCACAAAGGAACTAAACCATGTCCACTAATCAAATCTTCCGCAAACCCTTGCCCAATTCCAATTTGGAATACTATGACGCACGCGCTGCCGTAAACGCGATTAAAGCTGGCGCATACGAAACCTTGCCCTACACATCGCGCATTTTGGCAGAAAATCTGGTCAATCGCGCCGACCAAGTTGCGCCCGAAACGCTCAATGCGTGGCTGTCGCAACTGATTGAACGCAAGCAAGAAATTGATTTTCCGTGGTTTCCTGCGCGTGTCGTTTGTCATGATATTTTGGGACAAACCGCGCTCGTGGATTTGGCAGGTTTGCGCGATGCGATTGCCGAAAAAGGTGGCGACCCCAGCAAAGTCAATCCCGTGGTGCAAACCCAGTTAATCGTTGACCACTCGCTCGCCGTAGAATGCGGTGGCTACGACCCTGACGCATTCCGCAAAAACCGCGAAATTGAAGACCGCCGTAACGAAGACCGTTTCCATTTCATCAACTGGACAAAAACCGCGTTTGAAAATGTGGACGTGATTCCAGCAGGCAACGGCATTATGCACCAAATCAATTTGGAAAAAATGTCGCCCGTGATTCAAGTGAAAAATGGCGTGGCGTTCCCCGATACTTGCGTGGGTACGGACAGCCACACACCCCATGTTGATGCGTTGGGCGTGATTTCGGTGGGCGTGGGCGGTTTGGAAGCGGAAACCGTGATGTTGGGACGCGCGTCTATGATGCGTTTGCCTGATATTGTGGGCGTGGAATTGACGGGCAAACGTCAGGCAGGCATTACCGCCACCGATATTGTGTTGGCATTGACCGAATTTTTGCGTAAAGAGCGCGTGGTGGGCGCGTTTGTGGAATTTTTTGGCGAAGGAGCGCGTAGTTTGTCTATTGGCGACCGCGCGACCATTTCCAATATGACCCCAGAATTTGGCGCAACGGCTGCCATGTTTGCCATTGACGAACAAACCATTGATTATTTGAAATTAACAGGGCGTGAAGACGAACAAGTCAAATTGGTGGAAAATTACGCCAAAACCGCAGGTTTATGGGCAGACGATTTAGCCACAGCCGAATATCCGCGCGTATTGAAATTTGATTTATCTACGGTAACGCGCAATATGGCGGGGCCGAGCAATCCGCACGCACGTTTTGCGACCACCGATTTGGCAGCCAAAGGTTTGGCGAAACCTTACGAAGTGCCAGCAGACGGCAAAATGCCTGACGGTGCGGTGATTATTGCCGCGATTACGTCTTGCACCAATACGTCTAATCCGCGCAATGTGGTGGCGGCGGCATTGTTGGCGCGTAAAGCGAATGAGTTGGGCTTGACGCGCAAACCTTGGGTGAAATCGTCTTTCGCCCCAGGGTCAAAAGTGGCGGAAATTTATTTGAAAGAAGCGGGATTGCTGCCTGAATTGGAAAAATTGGGCTTTGGCATTGTGGCGTTTGCATGTACGACTTGTAACGGTATGTCGGGCGCGTTAGACCCGAAAATCCAACAAGAAATCATTGACCGCGATTTGTACGCAACGGCGGTATTGTCAGGCAACCGCAATTTTGACGGACGTATCCACCCATACGCGAAACAGGCGTTTTTGGCGTCTCCGCCTTTGGTGGTGGCGTATGCGATTGCTGGTTCAATCCGTTTTGATATTGAAAATGACGTGTTGGGCGTGGCAGACGGCAAAGAAATTCGC
>JBHARQ010000146.1:0-2574 GCA_041831015.1 Simonsiella sp.
GAAACCGCGATAGCAGCCCATATCAATCAAGCGTTTGATGTTCATGGTAACTTCACGACGCAAATCGCCTTCTACTTCATATTTAGCAACTTGTTCACGCAAAGCGTCTAATTGAGACTCGTCCAAATCTTTTACTTTGGTGGTTGGCGCAATGCCAGCCGCTTCGCAAATGTTTTTAGCACGAGTCGCGCCGATACCGTAAATAGCTTGCAAGCCGATAACGATATGGGCGTTATTTGGGATATTCACCCCTGCAATACGAGCCATATTTTTTCCTTAAAGGGCAAAAGTTTGTCACTATACCACAAAAGTCAGGGCTAAGTAATTGTGTGTAAAAAAGTTGCGTTTTCAGGCAGCCTGAAAACTTTGAATTTCAAAGAAATTTTCTTTTTTCATTCTCAACTATTTTACACATCAATTAAATTAGCCTTGACGTTGTTTGTGACGAGGGTCAGTACAAATGACGCGAACTACGCGATTACGACGAATCACTTTGCAGTTGCGACAAATGGGTTTTACTGAAGGTTGTACACGCATGATTACTTCCTTGTAACAACGGGTTTATCGGGCTCGGAATACGATACGAGCGCGGGTCAAATCATAAGGCGTCATTTCAACAGTGACTTTGTCGCCCGGTGAAATGCGGATATAGTGCATCCGCATTTTACCAGAAATATGACCCAAAACTTCGTGTCCGTTTTCGAGTTTTACTTTAAATGTTGCATTAGGCAAAGTTTCTAGAATTTCGCCTTGCATCTGAATGGTATCTTCTTTAGCCATAATTACTTATGTGTTAATGATTTCGCATCAGACCGCTTATTAAGGTATGCATCGTACTGCTGACTCACACGATAAGAAGCAATTTGCGTATTGAAATCCATGGTGACAACAACCAAAATCAACAACGATGTACCACCCAAAGCAAAGGGAATACCAAAAGCCGTTGTCAATAATTCGGGAATCAAACAAACGGTCGTAATATATAATGCACCAAAGAATGTCAGGCGCAAAACGACTTTTTCTAAATAGCGAGAGGTTTGTTCACCTGGGCGAATGCTGGGTACAAACGCACCGCTTTTTTTCAAATTCTCTGCCATTTCTTTCGGGCTAAACGCCAATGCAGTATAGAAATAACAAAAGAAAATGATGGTTGCCGCAAACAATCCCATATAAACATAGCTACCATGTTGCAAATAGCCTGCGATTTTATTCAGCCAGCCTGATGGGTCTGAACTGCCAAACCAACTTGCAAACATACTTGGGAACATAATCACGCTGGAAGCAAAAATGGGGGGAATCACGCCAGCCATGTTTAATTTAAATGGCATATGCGTATTTTGCGCTTGCATGACTTGACGTTTGGCATAATGAATCGGCACTTTACGCAATGCGCTTTCAAAGCACACCACTGCAAATGTCAGCAATAATGCACCCACTACCAAGCCAATTCCCACTACAGGATTAATCGCATTAGTGCTAATCAGCGTCCACAACTGACCAATCGCAGAAGGAATACCAGCAATAATGCCTGCGGTAATAATCAAAGAAATACCATTACCAATACCGCGTTCAGTAATTTGTTCGCCCAACCACATCAGGAACATCGTCCCACCTACTAAACAGGTAATGGTTGAAACAGTGAATTCAAATTGGCTTACCACCACAACCCCTTGTTGATACACAAAGGTTGCCACACCAAAACTTTGTATCGCTGCCAAAAACACAGTGCCGATACGGGTATATTTTGTAATGATTTTACGTCCTGACTCACCTTCCTTTTTCAAGGCTTTGAGTGAGGGAACAATTTCACCTGCCAACTGCATAATAATTGAGGCAGAAATGTAGGGCATAATACCGATAGCAAAAATACTAAAACGTTCAAGGGAGCCACCTGAAAACATGTTTAACATGCCCAAGATGCCACTCCCTGCAACGTTTTGGTACAATTTAGCTAGAGCGGCTGCATCTACACCTGGAACAGGAACGTGTGCACCAATGCGGAACACAATTAATGCACCAAGCAAAAATAAAATACGTTTCCGTAAATCGGGATTACTCCACAAGCTTGATTTTCCTGATGAAGAGAGTTGATTAGCCACTATCGTCGCCTTATTCTTCTACTTTGCCACCAGCAGCTTCAATCGCTGCTTTTGCACCCTTAGTAGCTTTGATGCCTTTCAGGGTAACGGCTTTATTGATTTCGCCAGATGCAATCACTTTGACGTTTTGTGCATTGGCTGCAACCAAACCTGCTTGTTTCAAAGTCAATACGTCAATTTCATTCACGGCAACCGCATTCAATTCGCTCAAAGTTACTTGTGCGTTCAATGCAGCAGTCATTGAATTGAAACCACGTTTTGGCAAACGGCGTTGCAAAGGCATTTGACCGCCTTCGAAACCTACTTTATGGTAACCACCTGCACGGCTTTTTTGACCTTTATGACCACGACCGCCAGTTTTACCAATACCGCTACCAATACCGCGACCTACACGGCGAGCCGCGTGTGTTGCACCTTCAGCAGGCTGAATAGTGTTCAAAAACATATTAAGACTCCACTTTCAACAAGTAGCTGA
>JBHARQ010000147.1:0-10863 GCA_041831015.1 Simonsiella sp.
GACCCGTGCGTGGTGCATGAATAAAGCGGTCATTGCCCACATACATGCCCACATGAGAAATACGGCGAGGACCTGCGGTGCGGAAAAACACCATATCACCGGGTTGCAAATTACCACGGCTCACATGACTGCCTACGGTTGCTTGAGCTGCTGCTGTGCGCGGAATATTCACCGCAAACGTTTTGCGGAACACATACTGCATAAAGCCGCTACAGTCAAAACCACGCGGTGTTGTGCCACCAAAACGGTAAGCCACGCCAATAAAACCCATCGCACTCGAAATCAAACTATCCGCATCGCCACGGCTCATATTAGACGTGCCAACTGTTGGACGTGGTTTAAAAATAGACAACGCTTGCGCTGCTGTAACAGGTTTACCAGCAGGTTTCTTATCAGCTTTATCACTATTATTTGCCGCTTGAGTTGGGCGTGGTTGGATAAAGTTATAATTAATCTGCTGTTTTGCTGCGGGTGCTGGTGTCGCAGCAGGTGCAGCTTGGGGTTGATTCATTTGCTGGCGTTGCTTAATTAATTGTTCCAACGCGTCATTGGGGTCGGGTGCGGCTTGCACCATGGTGTTGGCACTCAATAAAATTGCCCCGATGGTTAAAGATTTGCAAAAATGTTTCTTCCAAAAATAAGTCATAAAAAATAGCAGCCTATTCGCGTTGGTAGCAGCGAAAACCACAGTACAACGCATAAGACTTGGGGGATGATTGAAATTGAGGGGGATTATATCGGAAGAATTGTAGGGTTTTGTTGCATACTGTTATTTTCCGTAAAGAGATTTTAAGAAATCATCAAGATAATTGATATAATTGACTTATTTGAAAAAGAATGTGCCAAGAAAAATTTGATATGAGGGCTTGATTTTGTGGTTTTTTAGTAAAAATAGGGATTTTGAACGCGCGAAACGCGGCGTCTTGCCGCCGCACCCACGCTTTAGGTGGCTGGCACGAAACGGTGAGCGCATGAAATCATTGCATCATACCCATTTGATTTTACAAATATTCAGGCAGCCTGAACATTTGTCAATGCAAAAAAACCTTTTCTTTTCAATCTAAAATCGGTATAATTAATCAAATTTTTCAAACACCCAACGAAAAATGACCCGAGCGGTCATTTTTTTGTTTTTATACCTTATGGAAATGAATTAAAAACATGGATTTACAGCAAATTTTAGAAACCACCCTACCGGGGTTGGGTTATGAGTTGGTGGATTTTGAATTAACTGCACAAGGCACATTGCGCGTCTTTATTGATACCGAAGGCGGCATTACGGTGGAAGATTG
Organism: Simonsiella sp.; assembly: GCA_041831015.1. Classification (GTDB taxonomy): domain Bacteria; phylum Pseudomonadota; class Gammaproteobacteria; order Burkholderiales; family Neisseriaceae; genus Simonsiella. The sequence goes on from JBHARQ010000147.1 coordinate 1,293, forward strand.
CGCCACCGTGAGCAATCACTTGAGCCGCGTGTTTATGGTAGAAGATGTGGATTATAAAAATTTGGAAATTTCCAGCCCTGGGCTTGACCGTCCATTGAAAAAAGCCAGCGATTTTGTGCGTTTTGCTGGTAGCCAAATTAAATTGAAAACCCGTTTGCCCGTGGAAGGACAAAAAAATTTCATCGGTAAATTAGACAGTTTTGATGAAACCACACAAATCATTACCATGAGTTTTGACGGCAAAACGGCGCAAATTGAATTATCCAATGTGGACAAGGCGCGTATTAAACCTGAATTTAAATTTTAATTCAATCATTTTCAGGCTGCCTGAAAGCAGATTTCAAAAAAATAAATAATTGATTATTAAATAGGAAAGTAGTAAATGAGTCGCGAAATTTTAGATTTGGCAGAAGCACTTGCCAGCGAAAAGAATGTAGAACCCGATGTGGTGTTTGAAGCCTTGGAAACGGCTTTGGGCATCGCTGCGAAAAAGAAAGCTGACCGCGAACACATGGATTTGGAAGTGCGCATCCATCGTGAAACAGGTGAATACAAAACGGTGCGTAAATGGTTGATTGTGGAAGATTTGGATTACACATATCCTGAATTGGAAAAAACCATTGAGCAAATTCAAGAGGAAATTCCTGATATTCAAATTGCCGTAGGTGATTATTATGAAGAGGAAATTCCGAATGAGGCGTTTGGTCGTCAAGCCGCGCAAACGGCGAAACAAATTATTTTGCAAAAAATCCGTGATGCGGAACGTGAACAAATTTTAAATGCCTTTTTGGCAACGCGTGAAGAGATTGTGGTCGGCACGGTAAAACGTGTGGAACGTCATGGCATCATCGTGGAAATTGCGCCGAAATTAGATGCTTTAATTAAGCGTGAACATGCGCTGCCGCGTGAAAATTATCGTGGTGGCGATAAAATCCGTGCGCTGTTTTTGGAAGTGGAAGAATTTAATGGCGGTCGTAAGCAAGTGTTGTTAAGCCGTTCTTCGCCTGAATTTTTGCGTAAATTGTTTGAGCAGGAAGTGCCTGAAATCAAAGATGGTTTATTGGAAATTCGTGAAGTGGCTCGCGACCCAGGGCAACGCGCCAAAATCGCTGTTCATACCAATGACCAACGCATTGACCCACAAGGCACTTGTATTGGCGTACGCGGTTCGCGTGTGAATGCGGTGTCGAATGAGATTGGCGGTGAACGCATTGACGTGGTGTTGTGGTCTGATGATACGGCGCAATTTATTATTAATGCGTTGTCGCCTGCACAAGTGGGTCGCATTGTGATTGATGAAGAAAAACATGCGGTTGATGTGATTGTGGCAGAAGACCAGTTGGCGTTGGCGATTGGTCGTGGTGGTCAGAATGTGCGTTTGGCAGCCGAATTAACAGGTTGGCAATTAAACATTATGACGGTTCAGGAAGCGGAAGAGCGTAATGCGGCTGAAGATGCGGCAATTCGTGAATTGTTCGTTTCGCAAATGGGCGTTGATGAAGACATTGCCAATATTTTGTTGCAAGAAGGATTTACCAGCGTGGAAGAAGTGGCTTATGTGGCTTTGGATGAATTGCTGGAAATTGAAGATTTGTCAGCAGAACAGGTTGATGATATTCGTGCCAAAGCGCGTGATGCGGTATTGAAAGCGGCTTTGGAAGCGGAAGAAAAATTGAGCCATGCGTCTGAAGATTTGAAAAATCTGGAAGGCTTGGACGATGAAATGTTGCGTGATTTGGTAGATGCCAATATTAACAATCGCGATGATTTGGCTGAATTGTCAGTTGATGAATTGATTGAAATCACAGGTGTGAGTAAAGATGAAGCGGAACAAGTGATTTTAGCCGCTCGCGCTCACTGGTTTGCTGAAGATAACGCAGAATAAGGATAATGAGATATGAGTAATAATAATTCACGTAATAATAAACCTGCGCCAGCCAGTACCACCGTTGTGGAACGCAAAAAACGCCGTCATGTGGATATTCCCGATAGCAAAGAAGCATTGGCACAATTAAAAGCAGAACAGCAAGCAGAAGTTTCAGGCAGCCTGAAAACAGAAACTGCGCCAGTAGAAACCGCACCTGTTGCCCCTGCTGCTGTGGCAACACCTTCAGCCCCTTCTGTGGTGGATGAAGATGCCGAACGCGCTGCGAAAAAAGCAGCGGCGGAAGCCGAAGCTGCTCGTGTGAAAGCTGCTCGTGCAGCCAAAGCCGCAGGTAAAACTGCGCCTAAAACCGATGACAAACCCGTTTCAGGCAGCCTGAATGCTGAAAAAACGGAAAAAACAGAAACCGTAGCAGAAGTGGTTAATATGCCAGTTACTCAAGCACCTGTTGCAGAAAAAGCACCTGAAAAAGCGGAAGACGGCGAACCGAAAGAAAAACGCAAACGCAGCCGTGGTGGTCGCAATCGCAATAAAAACAAAGAAGTTGCGCCTGAACAACTCGTGCCTGTAGAAGTGGTAACGGCAGAAGAAGCTGCTCGCCGTGCGGAAGAAGAAGAGCAAAACCGCCGCCGCCGCGAAGCACAAGAGCAATTACAACGCGAAAAAGCCGAACGTGCCGAACGTCAAGCGCGTCGCGAAGCCGCTAAATTACAAGCTGCAGAAGAAGCCAAAACCGCCGCACAAGCGAAAAAAGACGCAGAACGCAGCGCCAAACCCAGCGAAGAAAAACGCAAAGCCGATGAAGCCAAAACCAAATCGGTTGAAAAAGACAAAGCAGCCAAACCTGCTAAACCAGCTGCTAAATCAGTACCTAGCAGCGATGAAAATCCAAGCAGCGGCAGCCGCAAAAAAGAAGACCGCCGTCATGGTCGTGATGACGATGCGCCAAAAGGTAAAGGCGGCAAAGGCAAAGGCGGACGTGATGTTTCACGCGGTGGCGATGATGAGCGCGTACGCGGTGGCAGCAAAAAAGGCAAAAAACTGAAATTAGAACCCAACCAACACGCATTCCAAGCACCGACTGAACCTGTGGTTCACGAAGTGTTGGTGCCTGAAACCATTACCGTTGCCGATTTGGCGCATAAAATGGCAGTTAAAGGCGTGGAAGTCGTGAAAACGCTGATGAAAATGGGCATGATGGTTACCATTAACCAATCGCTTGACCAAGACACCGCGTTGTTGGTGGTGGAAGAAATGGGACACATCGGCAAACCTGCCGCGATTGACGACCCAGACGCATTCTTGAATGAAGAAGTGGCGCACAATGCGGAAATGTTGCCGCGCCCACCTGTGGTTACGGTGATGGGACACGTTGACCACGGTAAAACGTCTTTGCTGGACTACATTCGCCGCACCAAAGTGGTGGCAGGCGAAGCAGGCGGCATTACCCAACACATTGGCGCGTATCATGTGGAAACGCCACGCGGTGTGGTTACCTTCTTGGATACCCCAGGGCATGAAGCGTTTACCGCGATGCGCGCGCGTGGCGCACAAGCGACTGACATCGTGATTTTGGTGGTGGCAGCCGATGATGGCGTGATGCCACAAACCATTGAAGCGATTGCCCATGCCAAAGCCGCTGGTGTACCGATTGTGGTTGCCGTCAATAAAATTGATAAAGACGCAGCGAACCCAGAACGCATTCGCCAAGAATTGACCCAACACGAAGTCGTGTGCGATGAATGGGGTGGCGATGTGCAATTTGTAGATGTTTCTGCCAAACAAGGTATCAACATTGACAAATTGTTGGAAGCCGTGTTGCTGGAAGCCGAAGTATTGGAATTGACCGCGCCTGTTGATGCGCCTGCCAAAGGTATTATCGTGGAAGCGCGTTTGGACAAAGGTCGTGGTGCGGTTGCTACATTACTGGTTCAAAGCGGTACGCTGAAAAAAGGCGATATGCTGTTGGCGGGTACGGCGTTTGGTAAAGTTCGCGCGATGTTGGACGAAAACGGCAAATCCATTGACGAAGCGGGTCCGTCTATTCCCGTAGAAATTTTGGGCTTGTCGGACGTGCCAAATGCGGGCGAAGACGCGCTGGTGTTGGCAGACGAGAAAAAAGCGCGTGAAGTTGCCTTGTTCCGTCAAGGTAAATACCGCGATGTACGTTTGGCAAAACAACAAGCTGCGAAATTGGAAAACATGTTCAACAACATGGGCGAAAATCAAGCGCAAAACTTGTCTGTCATCATCAAAGCAGACGTGCAAGGTTCGTACGAAGCGTTGGCAGGCAGCCTGCAAAAATTGTCCACCGATGAAGTGCGCGTACAAGTGTTGCACAGCGGCGTGGGCGGCATTAGCGAGAGCGATGTGAACTTGGCGATTGCGTCAGGCGCATTGATTATGGGCTTTAACGTGCGTGCCGACAGCGCAGCGCGTAAATTAGCCGAAGCCGAAGACGTGGAAATCCGCTACTACAACATCATTTACGATGCGATTGATGACGTGAAAGCCGCGATGAGTGGCATGTTGTCGCCAGAAGAAAAAGAACAAATCACAGGCACGGTAGAAATTCGCCAAGTGATTACCGTATCGAAAGTCGGCAATATTGCAGGCTGTATGGTAACGGACGGTTTGGTGAAACGCGACAGCAAGGTTCGCATTATCCGCAACAATGTGGTCATTCACACAGGTGAGTTGTCGTCATTGAAACGCTTTAAAGACGATGTGAAAGAAGTTCGCATGGGCTTTGAATGCGGTTTGATGATTAAAAACTTCAATGAAATCATGGAAGGCGACCAACTGGAATGCTTTGACGTGGTAGAAGTGGCGCGTACGCTGTAATTTAAACTGCTGAAATCAAAAGGCAGCCTGAAAACGATATAATTGGTTTTCAGGCTGCCTTTTGGATAATTAAATATAGGGTAATATCATGATTATTAAACCATTTAATACAATTGAACGTCAGCGCGATTTAGATGAATTGAATGCGCTTTTGGCGTTACCTTACGTTCACGCAGACACCAAACAACAAATTGACCGCGAAATCCGTAATATCCAATCGGGTTTAAAAGGCGAAAGTGAAGCCGCTTACAACATTGATTTTCACTATGGCGAAACGAAAAATTGGGCGATTATTCACGATTTACGTTTGGAATATAACGGCTATGTGGCGCAAATTGACCATTTATTGATTGACCGATTTTTAGAAATTTATGTGTGTGAAAGCAAGCGTTTTAGCGAAGGCATTGCGATTAACCAACATGGCGAATTTGCGGCATATTATCAAGGCAAACCGTATGGCATTCCGTCTCCGATTGAACAAAACAATCGCCATATGACTTTACTTAAACGCATTTTTGATAACGATGAAATGGAATTGCCTATGCGTTTGGGTTTGAAAATGAAACCGAGTTTGCATAGCTTAATTTTATTGGGCAATAATGCGATGATTCGCCGTCCACAAAATACGAAAAATGTTGATGATTTGGATAGAATCATTAAAAATGAACAGCTTAAAAAGCGGATTAATAAAGATATTGACGACAACCGACCGTCTGCTTTATTGCAACAAATGGTGTCTGCGACCAAAGTTATTTTTCCTGAAACACTACAAGAATTTGCCGAAAATTTGGCAGCATTGCACAAACCCCATCGTATTGATTGGAAAGCACGTTTCGGCATTACCGAACCGCAGCCTGAAATCATTGCTCCGCCTGTTCAATCGCAGCCTGAATCTGCACCCACACAGCCACCGCGTTTATTTTGTGCTGCGTGTAAAAAAACGGTTACGCAAAAAGTGGCACAATATTGTTGGCAAAATAAAACGCGATTTGGTGGTAGAGTGTATTGTTTTGATTGTCAAAAAAATGTCAATCAGGCAACCTGAAAATTATTTTGAAGTTCATGGATTATCTTGAAATTGTCATTAGCCCCTAATATTGAGCTGTTATTTTTACGGTGAACGCGGCGTCTTGCCGCCGCACCCACGCTTTTCAGTTTGTGGTGCGGAACAGTGCGTTCTCCGTAGCTCCTAGTTGGCGTTGTCCACCATTTAAACTTATTCGGTATAATCACAATGGGTCATACCCACATATTTCATTAGAAAAATCAGGAGAAACCCTATGCGTACATTAGCCATATCACTTTGTTTAACCGCTTGCTTATTAACTGCTTGCGGTGAAAACACAGATTCAGACAATGAACGAAGCATCCCATCATTTGAACAACGTGACAATGACCGCGATGACGACCGCAGAAGTGACAGAGACCGCGACAACGACCGCGATGACGACCGCAGAAGCGACAGAGACCGCGACAACGACCGCGATGACGATCGCAGAAGCGACAGAGACCGCGACAATGACCGCGATGACGACCGCAGAAACGACAGAGACCGCGACAACGACCGCGATGACGATCGCAGAAGCGACAGAGACCGCGACAACGACCGCGATGACGATCGCAGAAAAGGCAGAGACCGCGACCGTGATAACGACCGCGACGAAGATGATGACGATTAATTCACCAAATTAATTCAAAACGCATTGGGCAAATTTCCATCTAATGATGATTGCCCAATGCGTTAAAATTTATTAAATCCAAATTAACCTAAATTATCAATCACCTAATTTTCACCTAATTTTTCCTGTGTATGATTCACCCCATCAAAACTTCATTCACAACTCACAACAAGGAAAAATACCATGATTAAAATTCAAATTGACAACGAAAAGTTCAATACATTCAAAAGCCAATACGGCAAATGGTTTAGTCGCAAAACCTTAAAAACCATTGTAGCTACAGGCACAGTAATGGCATTGACCGCAGGAGCAGGTGCTGCCTATGCAGAATCAGATTTATACCGCCAGCATAAAGCCCAAGCACTCTATGCCAACAAAATTTCTGCTAACCAAGCCGTTGATTTGGCATTAAAACAAGTATCAGGACAAGCCGTAAGCGTGGATTTTGAACACAAATTAGGCGATGTAGGCGAAATCAGCGGTGCAGCAGGTAAACGCTACGAAGTGGATATCATCAGCGCAAATGGTGAAAAACACGAAGTTGGTATTGATGCAGATTCAGGTCAAATGCTGTACAACAAAACGAAAACCAGCAAACGCATTTACCAAGCGCCAACCGTTTCTTTGCAACAAGCCATCCAAACCGCACAAACAAAAACAGGTGGTATGGTGAAAGATGCAGAATTAGACCATGAAGATGGTGTATTGCATTATGAAATCAAAACCGTTGCTCAAAATGGTGCGAAACAAAAAGTATGGATTGATTCCACCACAGGTCAAATTGTACCCGTGCAAAAACACCAAAAATATGATTAATAGATAGGGGCTAATGACATTTCATTTTGCACTTGCTTTTGCATCAAAAATCGTCCACTTCTGTGTCAAAAATACTCATCAGGTGTTCAACCTGATTCGCATTTTTTCCTTGAATTGGTCGTTTTTGCTGACAAAATCAAGGTACAAAACGAAATGTCATCAGCCCCTAGAGTTCAAGCCACAGGGTTAAGCTAGGAAAATAGCTTACCCTGTGTTTTTATTGGGTTAGTTATACACGATATTGCACCGAAAACGCCTCACTCACATCAGGCACATCCAATTTCCACAACATCTGTTCCAGCACCTTTTCAGGCACCACATATTCCCGATTGCGATTTTGCGCCAATAATTGCCGATACGGCACTTCCAAATACACAATATGCACCCGCGCCCCATATTGATGAAACAAATCCAACCACTTACCGCGCAAATCCCGTGAAATATTGGTCGCATTAAACACAAAACCGCGTTTTTCACGCAAATACACTTTTGCTTGTTCTTTGGCAAATTGCACCGCGCGTCCATTATCGCCCTTATCCGCAGGGTCAAAACCATGTTCTCGCCGAATCGCATCAATAGACAGCATCGGCAAATGCGATAAATGTTTCTGAATAAAGAAATCTTTACCGCTACCAGCCACCGCGCACATCATATAAACATCAAATTGCAAATTATCAAACGGCACATAATCAGGCGAACTGTTTTCATGATTTAAATACCAAAATCGCCCATAATCCGAAGCAAATTCACGCGCCACGCCCCAGCAATTCAACTCACGACACAATTCTTCAAATAAATCAATTCGCAATAAAATATCCTCTTTATCCACACATTCACGCCCCAAAACATCCGCCTTTGCCAACATCGCCAATAATTGCGTATTCACCGACAAACTCGCTGAAATTACCGCTTTTTCAGGATAAGGTTTGCTAATCGCCCACAACGGCAAACCATGCAAACGCACCAATTTGGCAATATGCTCACGCACCGCAAACGGCGCATCAAATACCGTGTACAGTAAATAACGCGCCGTGTGTTCGCCTTTTTTCGCGTGGTTGGGCGACACAATTCGCGTTTGCCCGTTAATTATCTCTTCGCATGTGGTACTGCGTTTTTCCACATCGTGCAATAAGGCTGCCATCAAGACAATATGTTGATTTTGCAAATCCAATGCTTGAAATTCGGGTAAATGGAGCAAGGCGTCCACCACCATTTTAGTATGGGTTAAAACATCGCCTTCCGCATGCCAAATCGGGTCTTGTGGCACATGGCGCATTTCGTCCAGCCATGAAAATGTTTGTTCTAATAATGTCCAATCCAATGGTTGATTGGGGGTGTAGTAGGGGAATGTCCACATGATTTGCTTTCTGATTGATTTTAAAATGACCGCTCAAATTGCCAACTATCCCAACCATATTTTTGGTAATCAATTAATGTGCTGGCTTGCCATGTTTTTGTCCAATGCACATCGGTTTTGACATGTTTGGCGCGTACAAGTTTGAATAAATTGTCAAATTCATTGGCTTGTACGGGTAAATTGCCGTTGTTGGTGGCAAAGCCTGCGCGGTTGCGTATGACAAAGCCTTCGCTACATGGCTCTTGGGTTTTGGGGTCGTAACCGCCCAAACGTCCAGCCGTTGCCACGCTGTCTTGCCATGTCATGCCTAAATTGGCGGTCAGCCAGTTGGCGAGTTGTTGGTTTTCGGGTAATGGGTTGTCGGTAAATTGGGCAAGTGGTTGTTGAATGGGAATTTCGGGGACGGTCGGAAAATCAAATAGTTGGGCATAAAATTTGACTTCTTCCCAGCTTAACCAATGTCCTTTTTCGCGCACGGCAAATAGGTAGAAATAGCTTTCCAGTTGGGAATAGGCAATGGAATGGATGCCGTACATATTTTCGCCAAATAATTCTATGTCGCCCAAATCGTTTTTAATCAGTTGCCAACGCGCCAATAGGGGTTTGTCCCAAGGGTGTTGTGTCGGCGAGGCGTGGGAACGGGCAAATAAGCCGTGTTGGTTGAAACAGTTGTTTTGTCCGTCTAATTTTTCGGTTAAGACCAAATCGGGCAAACTGGCAAAGTAGCGCACATAGTTGGGCGGCATAAAGCGGTCGTCTGATGTGGTGCCAAGGCTGATGTGGGCGTGTAGGCTGCGGGCGTATTTTTGCATGATTGATGTTTAATTGATTGATTTTTATAAATAACCGTAGGGGCTAATGACATTTCATTTTGCACTTGCTTTTGCATCAAAAATCGCCCACTTCTGCGTTAAAAATACTCATCAGGTGTTCAACCTGACTCGTATTTTTGCCTTGAATTGGTCGTTTTTACTGACAAAATCAAGGTAC
>JBHARQ010000148.1:0-13593 GCA_041831015.1 Simonsiella sp.
ATATGGCGATGCAACCATTCAAAATGATGGTTGGCGACATGGTCAATGACAAACAAAAAGGCTATGCCTATGGTATTCAAAGCTTTTTGTCTAATACAGGTTCGATTGTTGCGGCGATTTTGCCTTTTGTGTTTGCGCTGGTGGGTTTGGCAAACACAGCAGAAAAGGGCGTCATTCCGCAAACGGTAATTGTGTCGTTCTATGTGGGTGCGGCGTTATTGGTGGTAACCAGTGCATTGACTATTTTTAAAGTGAAAGAATACGACCCTGAAACATATGCGCGTTATCATGGCATTGACCCACAAGCCAATCAGGAAAAAGTAAGCTGGGTGCAATTATTAAAAGATGCGCCAAAAACATTCTGGACGGTTTCTTTGGTGCAATTCTTCTGCTGGTTTGCATTCCAATATATGTGGACTTATTCAGCAGGCGCGATTGCCGAAAATGTATGGCAAACGACTGATGCCACTTCACAAGGTTATCAAGAAGCGGGCAACTGGTATGGTGTATTGGCGGCGGTTCAATCTATTGCGGCGGTAGCATGTTCGTATGTATTAGCGAAAGTGCCTGCACAACATCAAAAATTGGCTTATTTTGCTTGTTTGGCATTGGGTGCGGTGGGTTTCTTCTCCATTTTTGCGGTTACGAATCAATATTTGTTGATTGTGTCTTATATTTTTGTCGGCATTTCTTGGGCAGGTATTTTGACTTATCCTTTGACTTTTGTAACCAATGCGTTATCTGGTAAACACATGGGTACTTATTTGGGCTTATTTAATGGTTCTATTTGTTTACCGCAAATTGTGGCGTCTTTGTTGAGTTTTGCTTTATTCCCAATGTTAGGCGGTCATCAAGCCAATATGTTTGTGGTGGCAAGTGTGATGTTGTTGGTCGGCGCATTCTCTGTATTTTTGATTAAAGATACGAATAAGGCATAAGCAAAATGGAACCCATCTTTTTTGGTCGCGCTTATGATGCAGATATTTTTAAATATGTATTGCGCAATCAGCAAGACACGCAAGTGGGCATTTTGAATTTGGGTGGGATTGTTCAAGAATTTTCGGTGATGAAAAATGGGGCGCGTCGCCAGTTGGTGATTGCCCTTGATGATGCGGAAAGTTATGTACGCAATCCCTTTCAAATCAATAAGCAAATTGGGCGTGTGGCAGGGCGAATTGAAAATGCGTCATTTGATTTATTTGGACAACATTGTCAAGTAGAAGCCAATAATGGCAAACACGCTTTGCATGGTGGCAGTCGTGGTTTGGGCGAACAGGTTTTGGCGGTGGAACATTATTCCGCGCAAGAATTGGTGTTGTCCGCCACGCTGAAACAGGAAGTGGATGGTTATCCCAATCAGTTGAAATTGCGTATTCGCTATGTTTTGACCGATGACAATCGTTTGGAAATCAGCTATCACGCGCAAGCGGTGGGCGATACGGTGTTTGACCCCACTTTGCATATTTATTTCAGCCTGCCTGAAAATTTGCGCGGTGCAGATTTGCATATTCCTAATGGACAATATGTACCTGTTGATGCGGATAAATTACCGCAATCGCCTGTGGCGGTTGCCTCAACGGCTTACGATTTTTCGCAAGCCAAAGCGTTGGATAAAGCAGTGGCGCAATTACGCGAACAATGCAATCAAATGGGCTTTGATGAAGTTTATCAAGTTCAACCCAGTTTGACGGAACCTGTGGCGGTGCTGAATGTGGCACATGAATACCGCGTGCGTTTGTTTAGCGACCGCAATGGTTTGGTATTGTTTACTGCCTATCCGACCGATATTTCGATACACGATTCGGGTGTGTACAATGCGCTGGCTACGGAAGTGCAAACCATTCCGAACAGTCTTCATCGTGCTGAATTTGGCGAAATTCGCTTGCGAGACGGTGAAAGCAAAATGTGTCATATGATTTTTCAAGTAGAAGTGAATTAAGGAACAATTATGTATACGAGAATTATGGACGTTCATCCATGGAAAATTCAATCTTCTCAATTAGAGACAGAACATAAACGCTTGCAAGAAAGCTTAACCAGCTTGGGCAATGGTTATATGGGCGTACGCGGTAACTTTGAAGAAAGTTATTCTGGTGACAGCCATTTGGGTACTTACATTGCGGGCGTGTGGTTTCCTGATAAAACGCGCGTGGGTTGGTGGAAAAATGGTTACCCTAAATATTTTGGTAAAGCCATCAATGCGGTGAATTTCTTTAAAGCCAAAATTTTGGTTGATGGACAAGAAGTAGATTTAGCGAAAAATCAAGTCAGCGATTTTAGCGTGAGCTTGGATATGCAAACAGGCGTATCGCGTCGTTCATTTACCGTATTGGGCGTGAAATTTGACATCACCAAATTCTTGTCAGTGGCGCAAAAAGAATTAGCCGTGATTAAATGGGACGTGGTGGCAGTTGATGGCAAATCACACAAAGTACAAATTCAAGCCTTGATTGACGGCAATGTACGCAATGAAGACGCCAACTATGAAGAGCAATTCTGGCAAGTATTAGACAAAGATGCGAACGACAAAGGCGCATTCCTTGCCACGCAAACCGTATCAAATCCATTTGGCGTGCCACAATTTATTGTGAATGCTCAACAATCATTTAAAGGCGATTTCGCGGTTTCAGGCAGCCTGAAAACCGATTGGGAAGTGGGCAATGTATTTGAAGCGGAAGTGGGCAACAGCGTTCAATCATTGGAAAAACGTGTGATTGTAACGACCAGCCGTGATTATGCCGATTTGCCTGCGGTGAAAGCGGGCGCAAACGCATTGGCAGATAAAGTGAATGCGATGGCATTTGCCGATTTATTGAGCGCACACGAACAAGGTTGGTTGCGTCGTTGGGAAATTGCCGATGTGGTGATTGAAGGTAGCGATGAAGCGCAACAAGGTATCCGCTTTAACTTGTTCCAATTATTCTCAACTTATTATGGCGAAGATACGCGTTTGAATATTGGTCCAAAAGGCTTCACAGGTGAAAAATACGGTGGCGCAACTTATTGGGATACCGAAGCGTATGCCGTGCCATTGTACTTATCGCTGGCTGAACCCGAAGTTACCCGTAATTTATTGAAATACCGCCACAATCAATTACCACAAGCGCAACACAATGCCCGCGAACAAGGTTTGGCAGGCGCGTTGTACCCAATGGTAACGTTCACAGGCGTAGAGTGCCACAACGAATGGGAAATTACCTTTGAAGAAATTCACCGTAATGGCGCGATTGCTTACGCTATTTACAATTACACCAATTACACAGGCGATGAAAGCTATTTAGCCAAAGAAGGCTTGGAAGTATTGGTAGAAATTGCACGTTTCTGGGCTGACCGCGTTCACTATTCAGAGCGTAACGGCAAATACATGATTCACGGCGTAACAGGTCCAAACGAATACGAAAACAACATCAATAATAACTGGTACACCAATACTTTGGCAGTTTGGGTATTGAACTACACCAGCGAAGCATTGGCGAAATATCCGCGCCCTGATTTGAATGTATCGGCAGAAGAATTAGCCAAATGGCAAGACGTCATCGCCAAAATGTATTATCCATACGATGAAAAATTAGGTGTATTTGTACAACACGATGGTTTCTTGGATAAAGATTTGCGCCCAGTTGCTGCGTTGAAAGCAGAAGATTTGCCATTGAACCAAAAATGGTCTTGGGACAAAATTTTGCGTTCACCATTTATTAAACAAGCGGACGTGTTGCAAGGCGTGTATTTCTTCGGCAACCGTTACAGCTTGGAAGAAAAACGCCGTAACTATGAATTTTACGAGCCAATGACGGTACATGAAAGCTCATTGTCGCCATCTATCCACGCGATTTTGGCGGCGGAATTGGGCATGGAAGCCAAAGCCGTAGAAATGTACGAACGCACCGCGCGTTTGGATTTGGACAACTACAACAATGACACCGAAGACGGTTTGCATATCACGTCTATGACGGGTTCATGGTTGGCGATTGTGCAAGGTTTTGCGCAAATGAAAACTTGGGACGGCAAATTGAGTTTCGCGCCATTCTTGCCAAGCAAATGGAAAGGCTTTGCGTTCCATATTAACTACCGTCATCGTTTGTTGAAAGTAGAAGTGAGCGACACGGTAACGATTACTTTGTTGAAAGGCGAGCCGTTGGAATTGGCTGTGTACGGTCAAACTACTGTATTGGAAAACACATACAGCACGCCTTTGAAGAAAGGATAAGCCATGACATTTCAAGCCGTTTTGTTTGATTTAGACGGTGTGATTACCGACACCGCCGAATATCATTATTTGGCATGGAAAAAATTAGCCGACAGCTTGGGTATTCACATTGACCGCGCTTTTAATGAGCAACTGAAAGGCGTGTCGCGTGAAGATTCGCTGAAAAAAATCTTGGCACATGGCAATATGTTAGACAAAGTAAGCGCGGAAGAATTTGCCGAATTACAAACTCGCAAAAATGAGTGGTATGTGGAAATGATTCAAGCGATTACGCCTAACGATGTTTACCCTGGTATTTTGGCATTGCTCCAAGATTTGAAAGCGTCAGGCAAGAAAATTGCGTTGGCTTCGGCAAGTAAAAATGGTCCCATGTTGTTGGAGAAAATGGCGTTGATGCCGTACTTTGACACCATTGCCGACCCCAGCAAAGTGGCGCAATCCAAACCAGCACCCGATATTTTCTTGGCAGCCGCGCAAGGCGTGAATGTGGATATTCGCGATTGCATTGGTATTGAAGATGCGTTTGCGGGCATTACTGCGATTAAATCAGCAGGGGCTTTGCCTGTGGGCGTGGGTAGTGCGGAACATTTGGGCGATGATATTGCGCTGGTGTCTAGCACCGAGCAATTAACATTGGCTTATTTGGAAAGTATTTGGAATCGTGCTTAATGCGTTGATAACGATTATATAAAAACCGCCATGATGTTTGATAATTTGTTTTATCAGACATCATGGCGGTTTTTATAGATTCATGAGCATGAGAAAGATGAGCATATTCTACATTGTTGATTTTTAGCAAATTTAGGGTTAATGGACAAAATGGGTGGTAAAAATCTCTGAAAGCCTTATCATTACTAGCTTTCAGAAAGGTCAAAGGCTTTGAACACAAAAAATGCCCTTTTTGCCACTCAAATTCCGTTCAAAAATACGGTAAACGCCATCATACTCAACGCTATCTTTATCTGTGATGGTCGCAGAGGTTTGCCGCAATTATTTGTTGGCATTCCTGTGTAATTATGCCAATTTCATCAGATTAAAACGGTGATTCGCTACTTAACCAATAAGCCTAAATCACTACCTGCTCAACAATTACGAGAGCTGACTTTAACGCTATGCCATAGCACTCACGATGAATTTCAGGCAGCACTAAACGCTTGGTTTTTACAACATAAAACATATGTGAATGAACGCACCACAAACCCTGAAACAGGCAAATCACGTTACATCCATAAACGATTACGGAGCGCGTATTTGAGCTTGAAACGCAATTTACCGTTTCTGTTTACATTTGAGAAATATCCTGATTTAGACATACCCAATACGACTGTTATTGGAAAGTCGCTTTTCTGAATTGAAAGCAGCTTTACGGTGTCATCGTGGGTTAAATCAGGAGCATAAGATACAGTTTCATGGATTATTTCTCTGTAATATGTAAACTAGCAGCCATTTTGTCTATTAACGGCTGTTATTGAAAAAATAGCAGCCATTTTGTCCATTAACCCGATTTTTCAGGTAAACAAGTGATTTTGTTTAATTCTATGAACAGCAAATTTGAACAACGCTTTATTGATGATTTTAAAGGCATTGTGGAACAAAATGGCGGTACATTTCACAAGCATTTATATGTCATTCGTGGGCGTATGGGGCAACAAATGTCATCTGCTGAATTTTTACAAGAAGTGGAAAAATTGGTGAAGGAATAGCCCAATCCTTTTCAGGCTGCCTGAAAGGACTACGCGTCCAGCGAAATCATCACTACGAAGAACCCACCGTTCCGCGCCACCCACCCAAAAGCGTGGTGCGCGGCAAGACGCGCGTTCTGGCAAATTATCCGCTCATTTGTATAAAAAGGCAGCCTGAATTGTCCACCGGGACTTTCAGGCTGCCTGTTTGTTGCGGCGATTATTGTGTGCGGCGTTTTGCCAATTCGTCCAAACCGCGTTGTGCGTTTTGGTCGCCTTGTTTCACGGCTTCTTGCCACCATTGTTCTGCCAATTCATAGTTTGGCGGTGAGCTGTGGAAGTACAACCAACCCAAACCGTATTGTGCAGCAACCACGCCTTGTTCGGCGGCTGCGCGATACCATACGATGGCTTGTTCGTGGTTTTGTTCCACGCCCCAGCCGTTGAAATAGGCAATCGCTAGGTTGTTTTGTGCGCCAGAATGTCCTTGCTCGGCTGCTTTCAAATACCATGCGGCGGCTTGGCGTTGCCCTTCTACGCTGTCATTGCTTTGTGCATAGAGTAAGCCTAAATTGAATTGTGCGTCTGCATGGCCTTGGTCGGCAGCTTTTTCGCACCAATCGGCGGCTTTGTCGGTGTCTTTTTCTACGCCATTGCCATCGGCATAGAGTAAGCCCAGATTGTTTTGTGCGCTTGGATTGCCTTGTTCGGCGGCTTTGGTGTACCACTTGGCTGCTTCGGCATAATCTTGTTGTACACCTTGACCGCTTTCGTAGCGTACTGCCAAATTGTATTGGGCAATCACGTTACCTTGTTCAGCCGATTTCATGGTGTATTCAATGGCTTTTTCGTCATTTTGTTCCACGCCACGACCGTAAGTGTATGCCAAACCCAAATTGTATTGGGCAATGTCATCGCCTTGAGCAGCCGCTTTTTCAAACCATTCCGCAGCTTGCTCGTAGTCCTGATTCACGCCTGAACCATTGGTATAGAGTTCGCCCAAGTTGTTTTGTGCGGGCGCATAACCTGCTTTGGCAGCTTTGGTGTACCACACCACCGCTTCTGGCAAATTCTGCATAATGCCCAAACCTTTGGCATAGTAAACGCCTAAATTGTATTGCGCCAAGGTGTGTTCTTGGTCAGCCGCTTTGAGATATAACACAGCCGCTTGACGGTCGTCTTGTTCTACGCCCCAGCCGTGTGCATACATGGTACCCAAATGATATTGGCTATCGGCATGACCTTGTTCTGCCAATTCTTTCAGCAAAGGAAAGGCTGTCTGAAAATCTTGTTTTTCATAATATTTTAATGCGTTGGCAAAATTTTTGGCTTGTTTGGCTACGTCAACCACTGTTTCGGGTTCATCATCGGTAGTGGTTTCGGTTGCTTGCTGCAATAATTCTGCGGCATCAATCACTTCAGGTTCTTCACCATCATTCAAATCGGCATCAGATGGTGTTGATGGGGTGGCGTCTTGCGTTTCTTGTGGTTCAGAGATGACCTCTGGCGCTACCACAGTAGGGGTAACTGAAACGGCTGCTTCTGAAGCTGTTTTCATTGCCGATGTGGATTCGGTTTGTACCGCTGCAATTTGACCTGTTAATGTGGTGGCTGGTGCGGCTGTTGAATGCGTTGTTTCAATTGTGGGGGTGCGATTCAACATCACAGTTTTGGGTTGAGCCGAAGCTGAAATCACAGGAGCTTGCGCTTGTAAACGCTCGTCTGCATCAAAAGCCTGTTGTGCTTGCTCTACCGCATTGGTATGAGCGACTTTGCCGTACCATGCAGAGGCTTGCAAGAAATCTTGCGCCACGCCACGACCTTCAGCATACAATTGACCCATTTTAATTTGTGCAGGTACAAAACCACGTTGTGCAGCGCGTAAATACCAATCCGCCGCTTGAACGTCATCTTGTACCACACCCAAAGCTTGGCTATACAATTCGCCTAAATTAAACATGGCTTCAGGCTGAGAATGTTTCACTGCCAAATCACGCGTCATGGATAAGGCAGCAGGATGTCCCTGTTTGGCTGCTTTGAAGTACCATTCGGTGGCTTGCAACGCGTCTTGTGCAACCGCATAGCCGTGTGTGTACATGGTACCCAACAAATATTGAGCTTCATCCACATTGTCATTTGCCAATTTTTCAATTAAAGGCAAGGCAGCACCGTAATCATTTTGGCGATACGATACTTGTGCTTGTTGCAATAATTTGTCATGGTCATTGGCATCTTGTTCTGCTGCTTTCATCAACCATTCGGCGGCAACACGGTAATCTTGTGCCACGCCATCGCCATTGGCAAACATTCTGCCCAAACGCACTTGCGCTGGCACATAGTTTTGATTGGCAGCCAATTGATACCAATCTGCGGCTTGTTCAGCATCGGCTTCTACGCCTTTACCATAAGCATATAATTCGCCCAAATGGTATTGTGCGATGGCATCATCTTCTTGCGCCAATTCTTGGAATGCAGATAAAGCATGGTCAAAATCTTCTGCCTCATATGCTTTACACGCTTCTGACAAACGATGTTCTGGAGTTTTGTCTTGCTGGTCGGCGGCTTTACTAAACCATTCGGCAGCTTGACGATAATCCATCGGTAAACCCAAACCATTGGCATACAATTCGCCCAATTTTGCTTGTGCAGGCGGATAGCCACGCTCCGCGGCTTGGCGGAAATAGTTGGCAGCTTGAACATAGTCTTGATTTACACCTTGACCTTGTTCAAACATTTTACCTAAATGATATTGCGCGATGGTTGATTTCTGTTGTGCGGCTTGCAAAAACAGCGGATGCGCGATGGCAAAATTGCCAGCTTCATAGGCATCAATCGCCTGTTTTAATTTAGTCGTGATAATGGACTTCATCAAACATTCCTTAACAGGGAAACAAGTATATTAGAAACGTGAATCATAACAGAATTTGACCGAAATTTAAATGAAACATACATGATGCAATGTATTTTGTCGTGAAAGTGGCATCGAAATAAAAAGGGCTGCCTGAATGAACTTCAGGCAGCCTTTAATTGACTGCAAATGATGCAAATTATTTACGCAGACCCAAACGTGTAATCACATTGCGATACGTTTCTGCATCAGTGCGGCGCAAGTACGCCAACAAGCGACGACGCGCACTTACCATTTTCAACAAACCACGACGGCTGTGTACGTCTTTTGGATTTGCTTTGAAATGCGGAGTCAAGTCATTGATGCGGAAAGTCAGCAGAGCGATTTGTACTTCTGAAGAGCCAGTATCGCCTTCTTTACGTTGGAAATCTTTAACGATTTGCGCTTTTTGTTCTACGGTCAGAGCCATTTTAAAAGTCCTAAAAAAAATAATGCCTTGCGGCGGAGACAAGTTTACCGAGCAGACATGCTACCCCACGTAAACTCCGAAATTTGTAAGCGATGAATTATGCCATAATTTTCCGTACTTTGCATGGGATTTTTTCAGATTTGTGAGAAAAATGTCGTATAATTGCATTTTTATTTTGGATAACAAGCATGAATCCTTTTGCTCAAGCGTTGGCTGCTGCGTTGGAATACGCGATTGTGAGCCGTCAAGTGTCTGATGAGGGCGAGCCGATTGGCTTTCTCTATCGTGAAGCGGCGGCATTTGAACAAGATAGCGGTTGGCGCATCTTTAGTGGCGCGGAAGATGATGAATTTGCAGATGATACCAATAATTTTACCACGGTATTGCTCAGCCAAGTTTTAGATGCGCATCCTGAAATAGCCAGTTTGATGGGTGAATCAGCAGGTGCATGGGAATGGGACGATGCCAGCGAGCAATTTGTGGTGGTGGCGGATTGGTCGCCTGTAGATTAATTTATTTAAATATTTAAAAATTAAGGATAATTTTTATGAACCGTATTGAACCCAATTTAAATGGTCAAAATTTAAAAATTGGTATTGTACAAGCGCGTTTTACCAATGAAATTGGCAGCGCAATGGTGGAAGTGGCACGTCAGAAATTGGTAGAACTGGGCGTGGCTGATAATGACATTACTTTGGTAACGGTTGCTGGTGCGTTGGAAGTGCCGTTGGCATTGCAGAATTTGGCGGCGCGTGAGGAGTTTGATGCGTTGATTGCGTTTGGTGCGGTGATTCGTGGTGAAACGTATCATTTTGAATTGGTGGCAAATGAATCGGGCGCAGGGGTAACGCGTGTGGGCTTGGATTTTAATATTCCGATTGCGAATGCGATTTTGACTACGGAAAATGATGAGCAAGCTCATGTTCGTATTCAGGAAAAGGCAACTGATGCGGCGGTTGTTGCGGTGGAAATGGCAAATTTGTTAAATGCTTTGGCGGCTGAATCTTTGTAATTTGATTGATAGGCAGTCTTTTGTGCACGATTTTTTTTGAATGACCACTCACCATCACTACGAGCGCAGCGTGGGTGCGGCGGCAAGACGCCGCGTTCTGGCAAATATTCAGGTAGCCTGTCAGCATCGTAGGTTATGGTGGGGGGACGAGTATTGAGTTGCCCGAATTGAAATGGGTGGCAACTCAAAAGCCACCCCCACCCTAGCCCTCACCCGCCAGCGGGAGAGGGAACAGGTTGCAGTCATTTATAAAATATCAGGCACTCAAAGGCAGCCTTAATATTTTATTTTAAAAATTATCATGGAATCATCATCATGAATGATAAGAAATCTCATAAATCGCCACGTCGTCGTGCGCGTGAATTTGCGGTACAGGCGTTGTATCAAGCGGCATTGAATGTGAATGCGAATCCGACAGAAATCGCAAATCATTTGCGCGGACACACGGATTTTAAACGGGCTGATGCGGAATTGTTTAATCAGTTGTTTTTCGGCGCACAGTCTCATCAGCGTGAGTATATGGTGTCAATTCGTCCTCATCTTGACCGCGATGAAAAGTTGATTAATCCGATTGAACGCGCGATTTTGTTGATGGCAGCGCATGAATTAACCGCGATGCCTGAAACGCCTCACGCTGTTGTGATTAATGAGGCGATTGAGGTAACGAAAACATTTGGCGGTACGGATAGTCATAAATTTGTGAACAGTATTTTGGATAAATTGGCAGTTGAGATTCGTGCGGAACAAGCGGAATCGCTCCGTCAGACGCAGGAATCATAATATTCAGGCAGCCTGAAAGATTGGAATCATCATGAAACGTTTGGCGGCGGTGTGTTTAAGTATTTGGCTGGGAATGCAAATTGGATTTGGCTATGTTGTTGCACCGATTTTATTCAAAACATTGGAAAAGTCGGTGGCGGGACAATTAGCTGGGCAGTTGTTTCATTTGTCTAATGGCATGGGCATTTTGGCTTGGGCAATCACGTTTTTGGCGGTGGGGCGGCGGTCAGCATGGGAACACGGTACGGCGAATCGTTATACACGGAAACTGGTGGCAATATTGTTGGTCTTATTTATCATCAGTGAAGGTTTGGTGTCGCCGACCATCGCAGGTTTGAAAGCTGGGGAAGTGCCGATGTTGGCAAATTGGCTGGGCAATTCTTTTAAAATGTGGCATGGGGTATCGAGCATCTTGCATTTATTGCAGACGGTGTTGGGTTTGGGTTTGGTGATTAAATTATTGCGTTTGCAAAATTAATTTCAGGCTGCCTGAAAATTAGAAAGTTGAAAAATGCTTTTATTTATAGATAATTACGATAGTTTCACTTACAACATTGTGCAATACTTTGGCGAATTGGGACAAGAAGTGGTGGTGCGCTGCAATGACGACATCACATTAGAAGACATCGCCGCGCTCAATCCCCAATATTTAGTCATCGGGCCGGGCCCTTGCACACCGAAAGAGGCAGGCATTTCCGTTGCTGCCATGCAACATTTTGCAGGCAAATTGCCCATTTTGGGCGTGTGTTTGGGGCATCAAACCATTGGCGAGGCGTTTGGCGGCAAAGTGGTTCGTGCCAAAACACTGATGCACGGCAAAACATCGCCCGTGTTCCATCACAACGAAGGCATGTTCCGCGATTTGCCCAACCCTGTGATTTGCACACGTTACCACAGCCTCGTCATTGAGCGCGAGTCATTGCCCGAACACCTGCATATCACGGCGTGGACAGAAGACGGCGAAATTATGGGCGTGCGCCACCGCGATTTTGCGATAGAAGGCGTACAATTTCACCCAGAAGGTTTATTAACCGAATTTGGACGCGAAATGCTGAAGAATTTTTTAGATGAATTTGCAAATTTCCAAGCGAAATAACATCATCAGGCTGCTTGAAGGACTACGCGTCCAGCGATTTCAGGCAGCCTGATTTTTTGACGGGAACGCGCGTCTTGTCGCGCACCACGCTTTTGGGTGGATGGTGCGGAACGGTGCGTTCTTCGTAGTTTACGACTTGCGCCTAATCATGTTTACGTTTACTTAACAAAAAAATAGTGTGGCAAATGTGAGACAATGGCGTTTATGTTTTCAGGCTGTCTGAAAATGGTATTTCTTTCCTTAAAATGCTAAAATCAGAGTAAATTACATGACTAAAAAGGCTTAAGATGTTGCAAGAATTCAACAATTTTTCCACACATCAAACACAACTATCTTTATCTTTTGATGAACCATTAGAGAACAGCTTTGTTGTACCCCAATCATCTCATCATTTTAAATTTATTGATTTATTTGCAGGCATTGGTGGATTTCATTTGGCATTGGAATCGGTCAATGCCAAATGTGTTTTTGCGTCTGAAAAAGACACTTATGCACGCGAAACTTATGCACATAATTTTAATACACAAGATTTTGAATTTAATAATGATATTCGCAAAATTTCGCCCCATGCCATTCCTGAACATGATATTTTGTGTGCAGGTTTTCCCTGTCAGCCTTTTTCACAAGCAGGTTTGAAAAAAGGTTTTGATGATGGCGATGATTCGGAACGGGGCAATTTATTTTTTTGTATTTTAGATATTTTAGAAGCCAAACAACCACCTGCGTTTATTTTGGAAAACGTGCGCCACTTGGTCAATCATGATGACGGCAGAACATTTGCCATTATTCAAACCTTATTAAAACAAGCTGGCTATACTGTTTATCATCAAGTACTTAAAGCATCTGATTACAATATTCCCCAACATCGTCCGCGTGTTTTTATTGTGGGCTTTAAAAATGCGGATAGTTTACCGCCGTTTCAATTTCCACCTAAATTGCCATTGACTTACACCATGTCGGATATTTGGGGGGGTAATTGTGAAAAGGAAATTGGTTTTACTTTGCGTGTAGGTGGCAAAGGTTCGGGCATTGATGACCGCCGTAATTGGGAGTTTTACCGCGTAGATGGCGAAGTGAAACGCATCGGCATTGAAGAAAGCAAAAAAATGATGGCTTTCCCAGCAGACTATCATTTTCCTGTGTCCAAAACCCAAGCAATGAAACAATTAGGCAATAGTGTTTGCGTGGAAGTTGTGAAACAAGTGGCACAATCTGTTGTTCGCTATTTACACACTCATCAAGATTTTTTTCAGGAACAAAAAAAATATGGCAATTAAACGCAATAAAGGCGAGTTGAGCGAAATTTATGCTTTGTGCAAAGTAATTTTTGAACAAAAAATAGCTTATGGCGACTTGAACGCACAATTAACTGATGATGTCATTCACGTTTTGAAATTACATACACATCAATCTGATATTGATTTACAAAAAAGTCAGATTGAAATCACTCACATTAATGGCGAACACAATATTTATCCATTGGCTCAAATTATCAATCA
>JBHARQ010000149.1:0-2823 GCA_041831015.1 Simonsiella sp.
ATTAGATGATGAATTATAAAATAGCCATAATTTTCAATATTTTTATTTTAATCAATAGGTTAATAAAATGCCTTTTACCAATGGACGCTGGCAGCACGCCATACAACTTCATTCGCCTAATTGTGAACCGCGACCCAATCCGCAAGATATTGCTTTGATTGTGTTGCATAATATTTCTTTGCCGCCATTTGAATATGGTTCGGACGCGGTGGAACGTTTGTTTACCAATACGATTGATGCCAATGTGCATCCGTTTTTCTCGCAATTAACGGCATTGCGCGTATCGGCTCATTTTTTGGTGCAACGCGATGGCACGGTGCGACAATTTGTGTCATGTGATGACATGGCGTATCACGCTGGCGTATCGCAATTTCATGGGCGCGAGAAATGCAATCATTTTTCGGTGGGCATTGAATTGGAAGGTTGTGATTTTGAGCCGTTTACGGCGGCGCAATATGCGGCGTTGTTGCCTTTGTTAAAGGATTTGTGTCGGCATTATCCGATTACTGCCATCACGGGACACCAGCATATTGCACCACAACGCAAAACTGACCCAGGGCATTTTTTTGATTGGCAATGTTTGCAAGATGCTGGTTTGCCTGTTGATTTGAATGTTCAGGCTGCCTGAAATGGCGTACAATTCGTCTCAATTTTTTTTAAACACATTTATCAGGCAGCCTGAACGGGGCTGCCTGAATATTTGATTGGAAAACACACACATGATTTACCCAAAAACTTATGACGTGATTGTCGTGGGCGGCGGACACGCTGGCACGGAAGCCGCACTTGCCGCAGCGCGTATGGGCGCACAAACTTTGTTATTGACCCACAATATTGAAACGCTTGGGCAAATGTCGTGCAATCCGTCTATTGGCGGCATTGGCAAAGGGCATTTGGTGCGCGAATTGGACGCGCTTGGCGGTGCCATGGCATTGGCGACCGATATGTCGGGCATACAATTTCGCCGTTTGAACGCCAGCAAAGGCGCGGCGGTTCGTGCCACTCGCGCCCAAGCCGACCGCATTTTGTACAAAGCGGCTATTCGCCACATGCTTGAAAACCAAGAAAATTTGGATTTGTTCCAACAATCTGTGGAAGACATCGTGTTAGAAGGCGACCGCGTAGCGGGCGCGAAAACCGCTATGGGCGTGATTTTTAAAGCCAAAGCGGTTGTCTTGACCGCAGGCACATTTTTAGCGGGCAAAATCCACATCGGTTTGGAAAACTACGCAGGCGGACGCGCTGGCGACCCAGCCGCGCAAGGACTTTCAGGCTGCCTGAAAGAATTAGCCTTGCCCCAAAGTCGTCTAAAAACAGGCACACCACCACGCATTGACGGACGCACCATTGATTTCAGCCAATTAACCGAACAGCCAGGCGACACCCCCGTCCCCGTAATGTCCGTGCGTGGCAATGCGTCCATGCACCCGAAGCAAATTTCCTGCTGGATTACCCACACCAACACCCAAACCCACGACATTATCCGCAGTGGTTTTGACCGCAGCCCGATGTTTACAGGCAAAATTGAAGGCGTAGGCCCGCGCTATTGTCCGTCTATTGAAGACAAAATCAACCGCTTTGCCGACAAAGACAGCCACCAAATTTTCCTAGAACCCGAAGGCTTAACCACCCACGAATACTACCCAAACGGCATTTCTACCAGCTTGCCGTTTGACATTCAGCTTGCCCTTGTTCGCAGTATGAAAGGCTTGGAAAACGCCCACATCTTGCGCCCTGGTTACGCGATTGAATACGACTACTTTGACCCACGCAATCTCAAAGCCAGCCTAGAAACCAAAACCATCAACGGCTTATTCTTCGCAGGGCAAATCAACGGCACCACAGGCTACGAAGAAGCCGCTGCCCAAGGCTTGCTCGCAGGCGCAAATGCCGTGCAATTTGTCCGCGAACAAGACCCCCTATTGTTAAGACGCGAACAAGCCTATCTTGGCGTACTCGTTGATGATTTGATTACCAAAGGCGTAAACGAACCCTACCGCATGTTTACCAGCCGCGCTGAATACCGCTTGCAGTTGCGCGAAGACAACGCTGATATGCGCCTAACCGAAGACGGCTACAAAATCGGTTTGGTGTCCGAAGCCCAATGGCAAGCCTTTGAGCGCAAACGTGAACAAATTGAACAAGAAATTCAACGCCTGAAATCCACATGGTACACGCCCTTAAAACTGCCTGAAAGCGAACAAGAGCGCGTGTTTGGGCAAAAACTGTCGCGTGAAGCCAATTTGCACGACTTATTGCGCCGACCGAATTTGGATTATGCGAACTTGATGACTTTGCCGAACGCGCTGCCTGCAAATCCATTACCCGCAGACGTGGTGGAACAAGTAGAAATTCAAGTGAAATATCAAGGCTATATTGACCGCCAAAACGAAGAAATTGACACGCGCCGCGACATTGAAACATTAAGGCTGCCTGAAAACATTGACTACACCAAAGTCAAAGGCTTGTCTGCCGAAGTGCAACAAAAGCTCAACAAACACAAGCCCGAAACGGTGGGACAAGCCAGTCGCATTTCAGGGATTACGCCTGCTGCAGTGGCGTTGCTGATGGTGCATTTGAAGCGCGGCTTTAAAGACGCGAAGTAGTGTATGAACAAGAACGTGGCGTTGCGCCGCCACACCCACGCTTTTAGGTGCGTGGCGCGGAACGGTGCGTTCTTCATCGTGTTGGTTAGGCGTTTCAGGCAGCCTGAAATCGCGTAGGTTGGGTTAAAAACCCAACAAAAACCCCAAAAATAATCCAGTTTGATTTCCCACCAATTTACGCCTACTAATAGATTAAATATTCGGAAAGTATTTCAGA
>JBHARQ010000150.1:0-9000 GCA_041831015.1 Simonsiella sp.
AACGGTACTTCTATGAAAGAAGCATTTAATACTTATGTATCACTTAATCAAACTAACTTTCACCATCTTAAAACACTCCCAACTAATAATATGACTAAAACGATTAAACGTAGAACTGATGAAGAAGGAGCTTATAAAATAGAAGTGAAATGGCTAGGTCAAAATAAGGTACGCGTTTCTGAAACAGAATTAGTTGTGGTTGATGGGCAAGTTCGGGGAGAAATGAGTGGTGCAGATGCCATATTAGAAAAAGTGGGTTCAAAAATTAAGATAAAAGTTGATAATTGGGCTCAATAATTATTTTATTAAAGATGAATAGGCATCAGCTGGGATAAAATCTCAGCCTGAAACCTTTGCAAAAACCTTTCGTAGGGGCGGATTTCATATCCGCCCTTTTGCTGTCAAAATTTTACTTTATTATTTTCAAGTCATTGAAAAATCAGGGCAGATATGAAATCTGTCCCTACGTTCAAGTCAGCCTACAAACTAAAATTTGCGTTTTAATTTTGGCAACAAATTGTTAAATAAAAACAAATGCCACCCCCACGCCAACCACGTTGCCACCAATAAATCAATCGGATAATGCATACCCAAACGCACACGGCTATACAGCACGACCATTGCCCACAGCGTTAAAACTGCCAAAAATCCCCTTGCTTGCCAAGTCCGTCTTCCATGCAACAATCCCACCAACACCAGCAACCAAGACACCGCAAAAATCGTATGCCCCGATGGAAACGAATAGCCCAATTCCGTCGCTTGATAACTGCTCACAGCAAACGTATCCGTCAAACCTGCACCACTTTCAGCAATAATTTCAGCGCGTTGAGATTTCGGCAAGGCGTAAAACATATCAGGCGTGAGCTGAAAAGATTGCAAATAACCCGTTTCCCCCATTTGCACCACAAACGGGCGCGGCTCGCGGAACGTATTTTTCATCGCCGATTTGATTGCCTGCGTACCACCCAGCGACACCGCGCACAACAGCAATACCACACGCCAATCCAAATCTTTACGCATCCACCACACCGCCAACGCCGCCAACAACACACTCGTGCCAATCGCATACGGCGGCGAACCCGTTAAAGTCAGCAAAATCAAAGCCCCATTCTCGCCAAAACGCCCAATGCTGTCGCGCAGCGTCCACACATAATCCGTTGCCCAAAAATAACAAGGTAGCAACGACAAAATCAACGTGTAAATCAAAAATTTTTTATTTAAAGTCATCACATTATACTTTCAGGCAGCCTGAATTCATTTTTTCTGATTATTCAAATAATCATTCAACCAAACCAACGCCTGTTGCGCACAATCCTGTTCTGCGGCACGGCGACTGCTGGCATGAGCATAAAAAATCTTGCCCAATTCGCCCAAATCGCACGACACATCAAAACGCGCCTCGTTGCCTTCGCCCGTTTGCTTTTCAATGCGGTATTTGGGTAATGCCCATTTTCGCCCTTGCAACATTTCTTGTAACAACGTTTTGGCGTCTTTAGCGGTGCTATTAATGTCTAATTGGCGAATGCGTTGAGCAAATAATCGGCGCACCAATTTCTCTGCCGTGCCAAAATCCGCATCCAAACTCACAGCAGCAAACACCGCCTCCAACGCATCTGCCAAAATAGACGCGCGGTCGTGTCCACCACTTTTCAATTCGCCAATGCCCAATAATAAAGCATCGCCCAATTTCAATTCACGCGCAATGTCTGCCAAAGTAGCCTCTTTAACCAGTTGCGCCCGAATCGGCGATAATTTCCCTTCAGGCAATTTCGGGAACGCTTCATAGAGCATTTTAGCGATGGTGTAATCCAAAATACTGTCGCCGATAAATTCCAAACGTTCATAATTTTGTGCGGAATGGCTGCGGTGAGTCAGTGCTTGTTTTAATAAATCACTATTTTTAAATTGATAATTTATTTTTTGTTGGAAAACGAGTTGTGCGTTGTCGCGTGGCGTTGATTTCATAATAAAAAATAAGTCATAAACATAATGATTGAATTATACGGCAAAATCGATACAGGCAGCCTGAAAGCTGTATGATATGAATGCAATAAAAAGTCAATTACTTATCAATATTATGATATAAACATTCATCAAACAACCTACTTTTCCCACATAAAACAGACCATTACCGCTTGCAACATTTGACTACACGCGCTACACTTGAATCAAACAATTAAAAGTACTAAATCCTATTAACCCATTCTAAACAATAGGGAGTATCTGATTATGGTTGATTTTACAAAAAACCCCAGTCAGGAAAATTTACCTGAAAATCTATCGCTGGAAAGCGCACAACCGCCTGTAACCAGTTTTCGTGGCTTGATTATCACAATAATTGCAGCGTTGGTATCGTTTGGCGTGTATTTTGTGTTGCCCTATGATGTAAATGCCAATAAAGGTTTGGCGATTTTGCTGTTTGTAGCCATTTTATGGTTTACCGAAGCGATTCACATCACGGTAACGGCGTTAATGGTGCCTTTGTTGGCAATCATTTTCAAAATTCCAGATATGGGTACCAAAGCCGTCTTGTCTAATTTTGCTGACCCGATTATTTATGTGTTTTTTGGTGGCTTTGCGTTGGCGTCTGCGCTGCACGTTCAGCGACTTGACCGTAAAATTGCCATGTGGGTGATTTCATTATCGCGTGGTAGTATGTTGGGTGCGGTGTTGATGATTTTTGCGGTAACCACTTTCTTATCCATGTGGATTAGTAACACGGCAACGGCAGCAATGATGTTACCCTTGGCAATG
This sequence comes from Simonsiella sp., assembly GCA_041831015.1. GTDB lineage: Bacteria > Pseudomonadota > Gammaproteobacteria > Burkholderiales > Neisseriaceae > Simonsiella. Next base: position 2,755 of record JBHARQ010000150.1, read on the forward strand.
GGTTTGATGACGCATTTGGACAAGGAAAAAGAGCGTAAAACATTTGTATTTGTATTACTGGGGATTGCGTATTGTGCCAGCATTGGTGGATTGGGAACGCTGGTGGGTTCGCCACCCAATGCGATTGCGGCTAAAGCGTTGAATTTGGATTTCGCAGGCTGGATGGGTTATGGTTTGCCAATGATGTTGGTGTTGCTGCCGATGATGCTGATTGCGTTGTTTGTGGTATTAAAACCGAATTTTAGCCAACGGATTAATTTGGCGGAAACAGAAGACATTCCTTGGACATTGCACCGTGTGATTACCGTGATTGTGTTTGTTTTGACTGCTGCTGCTTGGATTTTCGGTACGCAAATTGCCAAAGCCACAGGTATTAATTCGATTGACAGCTTTATCGCTTTGACAGCCGCCGTAGCGGTGGTTTTGCTGGGAACGGTGAGCTGGCGTGAAGTGGCGCGAAACACGGACTGGGGCGTTTTGATGCTGTTTGGTGGCGGGATTGCGTTGAGCGTGTTGATGCAAAAATCGGGTGCATCTGCTGCTTTGGGTCAGGAAGTGGCGAATACATTTGGTGCGGCACATCCTTTGGTGGTGATTACGGTGGTGGCAACATTTATTATTTTCTTGACGGAATTTACGAGTAATACGGCATCGGCAGCATTGTTGGTTCCTGTATTTGCCACCATCGCGCAACAGATGGGGATGCCGCAAGAAGTGTTGGTATTGATTATTGGCATTGGTGCATCGTGTGCATTTATGTTGCCTGTGGCGACACCGCCGAATGCGATTGTGTTTGGTACGGGCTTGATTCAGCAGCGTGAGATGATGAATGTGGGCTTGGTGCTGAATATTTTGAGCGTGATTGTAGTCAGCTTGTGGGCGTATATTTTCTTGATGTAATGGAATGTTAATAAAAAAATCTCTCGATTTCTGAATGTGGGAAATCGGGAGATTTTTTTATTTGGGTTAATTTGAATCTATCAAGCCTGTCATCGTGGGCATAGCCCACGCTACGCTGTTTGCTACGGAGAACGCGCCGTTCCGTGCCACCCACCTAAAAGCGTGGTGCGCGGCAAGACGCGCGTTCCCGATATATTTCAGGCTGCCTTTCGGTACGCAACAAAATTTACCCACACCATATGGAGTGGCGACGGCTCGTCGCCAACTATTTGAATCTCATCAAAATGAAATATTGTGTTGATTTGCAATATGGCGACGAGCCGTCGCCACTCCATTTTTGGTCGTGTACTGGAAAAGCAGCCTGAAAATGAATTGGTTAATTCAAATTAACCTGTGTTACGCAAACCTTGCGCCACGCCGTTAATGGTTTGATGCACCATTTGTAAAATGTGTTGATTGGTCGGCTCTTCGCGTAATTGGCGCAACAAGGCAACTTGTAAACCACCCAACGCGTTCAAATACGGAATCCGCAACGCTAAACTACGCGCCAAAGCTCGGTTGTCCATCAGCAATTCATCGGTTTGCAGAATATCCAGCAGGGCTTGGCGGCTGCGTTGGTATTCGGCTTTGATGGTAGCGAAGATGGCTGCGCCGTGTTGTGGGTCTTGGCTTAATTCGGCGTAATGTTCGGCAAGTGTTAAGTCGGTTTTTGCCATCACTTGTTCCATATTGGATAACATGGCGCGGAAGAATGGGTTGTTTTGTGCGTGTTCTTGCAGTTTTTTCAGGCTGCCTGAATCTTTTTCGCACAAATCTTTGACCGCACTACCAAATCCATACCACGCTGGCAACATCAGACGATTTTGTGTCCACGAGAACACCCACGGAATCGCGCGTAAATCTTGAATCCGCGCTAGGGTTTTGCGGCTGGCTGGACGGCTCCCTAAATTTAAGCTGGCGATTTGTTCAATCGGGCTGGTTTGTAGGAAGTAGTCAATAAAGCCTTCGCGGGTAATCAGGGCGCGGTAATGTTGGAATGATTGCGCGGACAAGGCGTTCATCAGTTCCACATCGGGGTCTTGCGCGGCTGGCAATAGGGTTGCTTCTAATGTGGCTGCCACCAATGTTTCTAAATTGCGTTCGGCATTGCTGGGGTCGCCGTATTTGGCGGTAATGACTTCGCCTTGTTCGGTAATGCGAATTTGTCCTGCCACGCTGCCTGCGGGTTGCGCCAAAATGGCTTGATAAGATGGGCCACCACCCCGACCCACACTGCCACCCCGACCGTGGAACAAACGCATTCTCACATCATATTGATTAAATAATTTGACCAAACCAATTTCGGCTTGATACAAACCCCATGTGCTGCTGATGTAGCCGCCGTCTTTGTTGCTGTCGGAATAGCCGAGCATGATTTCTTGTACATTGTCGCGGCTGGCAAGTAGGGCGCGATACCAGTCATTGCTGAACATTTGTTCCATCACCGAACACGCATTGGCAAGTGCTTCAATGGTTTCAAATAATGGCACAATATTAATGCGTGAAACGGGTTTGCCATTTTGCACCGTCAGCAAGCCCACTTCTTTTAAAATCAATGCCAAAGCCAGTAAATCACTTGGACGTTCGCAATTAGAAATAATGCTTTGTGAAATCGCTTCTTCGCCAAATTGTTGTTTAATCAGATTGGCTTCGCGGAAAATGGCGAGTTCGTAATTAGTCGTTTCGCTGTATGCCACAAATGGGTTAAATAAGGGGCGCGGATTATCCAATTCACGCAATAACACCGCCACACGCTCTTTTTCAGGCAGCGCGAGATAATCTTCCAAACCAGCGTGTTGGAACAATTCAGCAATCACATCGCTATGCTTATCAGCGTGTTGGCGCAAATCCAACGGCATCAAATGGAAACCGCACACCGACACCGTGCGAATCAAATCAGCAATCCGTCCATTGGCCAACACTTCGCTGCCATTTTCTCGTAAACTGCTTTGCAACACACGCAAATCACGCAAAAAATCATCGCAATGCTCATAAGGTTGCCCCAAACCATATTTACAACCCAAAGCAATGCCCAATTCATGCGCTTTCGCCGCCATCCGCGACAAAATCAACGCAATCGCACGGCGATAAGGCTCTTCCTGACGCGCCACATCTTTATCGGGCGATTTGGCAGACAACACCATCACCCCATCACTAATCCGCACACGGCGCACCGACAATGGCAATTCCAAATACAACGTTTCCAATTCCTTACGATAATGATGAAACGCCGCATCCGCATGACGCGTAAATGCAGAACGCAATGTATCCGCCGTTACAAACGGATTACCATCACGGTCGCCACCAATCCAACCGCCAATTTTCAAAACGTCAGGAATGCGAATTTCAGGATAGGCAGCTTGAAACGTCTTTTCCAATTCACGATACAATTTCGGCAATGCTTGGAAAAAACTCATCGGGAAAATATTCACACCATTATTAATTTCACTGGTAACACTGATTTTAAAATGACGCGTTTCACTGGTTTGCCACAACGTGAGCAACACAATGTCCATTTCACGCTGCAATTCCGCCAATTCATCAGCCGTCTGACAAAACGCACGGCGCGGCAACAAAGCACGAATTTTACGATGAGAAATCAAAGTGGCTTGACGCTGCACTTCAGTAGGATGAGCGGTCAATACCGCATTGATTTGCATATGATTCAAGGCAGCCTGAATGTCATTGCCTTGTAATTGATGTTGTTGAAATTTTTTCACCGTTTCTGCCACGCTGCCATCGGTGGCATGATGACCGTCATATTCATGCGCCAAACGGCGGCGTTCATGATGCACATCTTCCGCAATATTCAAAATTTGCGCGAAAATACCGACCGCAGTAATCAAATTCTCCGTTTGTTCGCCAGACAGCGATGGCAACAATTCCGTTACCACCTGACTACTGTCCTTCGCATCAGCCAACAACTTCAAAGAATTCACCACAATCTCATCGGCATGACTTTCCAACATTTTATACAACGACTGCGTCATAAACTCCGCATCGGCTGCCAATTCCGCATCTTTCGGATTATTAAATAAATCAAGGCGCATGATACCAATCCTTTCCCTTAAAAATTTAACTTAAATTAACAAAACCCAAACAGATTGTAGCGGAAACAAACCAATGTGTGCAAAACAAATCCATTTCACACACCAAACCACCACACCAAAATCATCCTAACCCAAACATTTCAAACAAAAAAATAAATCAACACCCCAAACAGCAGCCTAAAATTTGCCAGAACGCGGCGTCTTGCCGCCGCACCCACGCTTTAGGGCGGTGGCACGAACCATTTAGCGTATCAAAATCATATTGTATAATGCCCCATCACACTTTTCAGGCAGCCTGAACATGCAGCTCAACCAAATTGCCCGCCCCGACCATACCCTACTCAACCTCATTGAAACCGCACAATATTTCCAACAACTAGACAAACAAGTCAAACGCCTATTCCCTCCCAATCTTACCGCCCATTTTCGCGTGGTATGCGTGCGTGATGGCACACTCATCATTCACGCCACAGGCAGCATGGCGGCATCGCGGCTCAAAATGCTGCTACCTGCCCACCTGCCCCACATCCAAGCCTTAGACGACCACATCGGCGACGTCCAAATCAAAGTCCTGCCCAGCCAACCCGAAACCAAACGCGAAAAAACCTTTACCATCAGCCCAGCCGCCGTTCAAACCTTTGCCCAAACCGCCGAGCGCGTCCGCCACCACCCCGAATTACACCACGCGCTCAAACAATTAGTTGCCCATCATCAAAAAAACAACTAATTTCTGATAAAATCAAACCATTCAGGCAGCCCGTGAATGCCCAACAAAAAAATTAAACCTAGCCCCCTTTCTTAACCCACAAAAATAAGGACAAAAAACATGACCAAACAAATCGCCATCCTACGCGGAGACGGCATTGGGCCAGAAATCGTACGCGAAGCCGTACGCGTATTAGACAAACTCATCGAACAAGGCTTGGACGTTGCCTACCAATACGCCCCTTTAGGCGGCGAAGCCTACGACCAATACGGCTCACCCTACCCCGAATACACCCAAAACATCTGCCGCGCTGCCGATGCCGTATTACTGGGCGCAGTTGGCTCACCACAATACGACAATTTAGAACGCGCCGTCCGCCCCGAACGTGGCTTACTCGCCATTCGTAAAGACTTGAACCTCTTTGCCAACTTACGCCCAGCCGTGTTATACAAAGAACTCGCCAACGCCTCCACCCTCAAACCCGAAGTCGTGGCAGGGCTAGACGTACTCATCGTGCGCGAACTCACAGGCGACATCTACTTTGGCGAACCACGCGGCATCCGCACCCTAGAAAACGGCGAACGCGAAGGCTACAACACCATGAAATACAGCGAAAGCGAAATCCGCCGCATCGCCAAAGTTTCCTTTGAAGCCGCCCAAAAACGCAACAAAAAACTCTGTAGCGTGGACAAAGCCAACGTCCTAGAAACCACCGAACTCTGGAAAGAAATCTTCAACGAAGTCAGCAAAGATTACCCCGATGTTCAATTAAGCCACATGTACGTGGACAACGCCGCCATGCAACTCGTCCGTGCGCCCAAACAATTTGACGTCATTGCCACAGGCAACATCTTCGGCGACATCTTGAGCGACCAAGCCTCCATGCTCACAGGCTCTATCGGCATGCTGCCTTCCGCGTCCCTCAATGAAACAGGCAAAGGCTTATACGAACCCTCACACGGTTCAGCCCCCGACATCGCAGGACAAAACAAAGCCAACCCATTGGCGACCATCCTGTCCCTTGCCATGCTCGTGCGCTACAGCCTCAATGACGAAGCCCGCGCCAAACAAATTGAAAACGCCGTCCAAAAAGTCCTAGAACAAGGCATTCGCACCGCCGACATCTACGAAGACGGCTGCAAACTCGTTTCCTGCACCGAAATGGGCGACGCCGTATTAGCCGCGCTTTAAAATTGACATAACCAACAGGCAGCCTGAAAGACATTCCAATCCATTCAGGCTGCCTGAAATTTTAACGGGAACGCGCGTCTTGCCGCGCACCACGCTTTTAGGTGGGTGGCGCGGAACGGTGCGTTCTCCATTGTTCAGTAGGTCGGGCATTTATGCCCGACAGCGTATTGAATTTGAAATGCGTCGGGCATAAATGCCCGACCTACACGACTAGTATATTATTACCAATCTATTTCGCCACGATAACGCATTAAATGTTCTATTACAGATAAACGATGTCCAAGAATAAACAAATCACTATAAGTATATTTAGATACTTGGATTGTACAGAAGATAGAGTCATCATATTCAGTCTGAATA
>JBHARQ010000151.1:0-9144 GCA_041831015.1 Simonsiella sp.
AAAGTGGCTCAAATCGCTGCGTTTAGTGTGTTTTTAACGATTGTGATTTTTGCATTATCGGGTAATTTTATTTTGAAATTATTTGGTATCAGTACGGGGGCGTTTCAGGTGAGTGGCGGGATTTTGGTGTTTTTGATTGCGGTGTCGATGATGAGTAGTGGCTCAAATCTTGCTAAACCCACCATCGGTAAAAATCATGATGATGAAATCCATATTCATCAAATTGACACCAGCAAGTTGGTTTCTACGGCTGTGGTGCCGATTGCCATTCCGATGATGATTGGGCCTGGTGGGATTTCTACGGTGGTGATTTATACATCGTCGGCGAATAGTTGGGTGGATATTGGTTTGGTGATGGTGGCGGGGGCGATTATTGCGTTGATTTGTTTGTTTTCTTTGTTGGCTGCTAATCGGATCAGTATGTGGTTGGGGGAAACGGGTTTGACGATTTTAAATCGGATTATGGGGATGTTGTTGGCGGCGGTGGCAGTGGAAATTGTGGTGGCAGGGATGAAGGCTTTGTTCCCGATGCTGCGTGTTTAATTTCAGGCTGCCTTTGGGGGCGCGATTTTTAAATTGTCCACTCGCCATCACAACGAGCGCAGCGTGGGTGCGGCGGCAAGACGCCGCGTTCTGGCAAAATTTCAGGTAGCTTGTTTTTTGGAAGCATTATGCTGATTTTATTATTTAAATGGATGGCTCGCTTGCCATTGTGGGTTTTGCATCGCTTGGGGGATGCGTTGGGTTATGTGATGTATTATGCCACGCCCAAAGAACGTCATCGCATTGCTCGGCATCTTGCGATTGCGAAGTTGCCGCATGACCGTAAAATGGTGTTGCGCGTGTGTCAGGAAACGGTGAAGGGGGGCTTGGAATTGCCTGTGGCATTTTTCAGGCAGCCTGAAGAAATCAGTGCGTTGTTCAAAGCGGTGCATGGCTGGGAATGGGTGGAGTCGGCTTTGGCAAAGCAGCAAGGTTTGTTGTTTATCACGCCGCATTTGGGGAGTTATGATTTGGCTGGGCGTTATATCAGTGAGCGGTTGCCATTTCCGCTTACGGCAATGTATAAACCGCCTAAAATCAAGATGTTTGATGATATGATGCAGCAAGGTCGCGTGCGCGGTAAGGGTAAAACGGCTCCCACGAATTTACATGGTGTGAAGCAAATCATCAAGGCATTACGCGCTGGTGAAGCCACGATTGTGTTGCCTGACCATGTTCCCGACCCTAAAGAAGGTGATGGGGTGTGGGCGCATTTTTTTGGGCAACCTGCTTTAACGATGACATTGGTGGGGAAGTTGGCGCAAGTGAAACAGGTGTGTCCGTTGTTTTTTGTGGGGGAGCGTTTACCGAATGGGCAAGGTTTTGCGCTGCATATTGCGCCGCTTTCAGGCAGCCTGAATGGGCAAAAACGGCATGACGCGCAATTGATTAATGATAATGTGGAACAATGGATTAGGCGTTTTCCTGAACAGTATTTATTTGCGTATAATCGGTTTAAGAATCCGACTGGTGTTCCACCACATTTTGATGATTAAAAATATAGGGCGGATATTAAATCCGCCCTTCAAAATATCAATCTTTTAATGTTTCCATTAAATCAATCATAAATTCGGCTTCTTCTACCGTTAATTCTTCAAAACCGCGTACCAATCCCAAATCTTCCAACAGGGTTTTGGCATTGGCATCATTTTTCATATCTACAAATGCGCGTGTGATTTGTCTTTGTTGAAAAACAAAATCAGGGCGTAACAACACCACATGATTTAATTCATTCAACCGACTTTCCATTAATAAACGCAATTTTTTCTTAGTGCTGCTGCTGAATTCATGGTAAGCCGATGCCAAAAAAAATGCAGCATCCGCTTCACCAGCAATTAAACGCCGCGCTGCTGCTTGAAAAGTCAAAGCATCTTTCCAAACAATGTCTTCTTCCATCAAAGGCGCAGATTCCAGCAAACGCAAACCAATTAATTTTACATCGCAATTATCGGTTACTAAAATGCTACAACCTTTCGGCAAATCATCAGAATGCTGATACGGTGTGTCTAAATGAGTGGCAATGACCATTTCATAAAAATTATCAATGGGTTTAGCAACAGGCAAAAAGCCTTTGTTGCGAACCAATTCGGCAGCATCAAAAGGATTGGCATAGATTAAACCCACCTTGCCTTGCTCCAACAACGCCATTTGTTCATCATGGTCGGCAGGGGTATATAGATGCACATCCATGCCGATTTTGCGCTGCAACATGGTATTAAACATATGCCAACCCACAAATTTTTCAGGTGGGAAATCGGGGGCGATGACAAAATTTAACATAGCTTACTCATTTCTTATTTAATTTGCAGCATTTTATTGGGCTGTTGGCTTAATTCTTCTGCCAGCATATCACGATATTGCGCTTCTGCTTCCATGATTTTGGCGCGAGAAGGTTTGCGGCGTACCGAGGTGTAACCCATCAAAATATCATGGCGCATATTGGGAATCACAGTCGCATATACCCAATAAAAACTGCTGTCTTTACGCAAATTTTTCATATAACCATGCCATTTTTGATTGGCTTGAATGGTTGTCCACATATCACGAAAAACAGCAGATGGCATATCGGGATGACGTAAAACATTGTGTGTTTGACCAATGATTTCATGACGTTGCCAACCACTCATGGTTACAAACGCATCATTGGCATGGGTGATTCGCCCTGTTAAATCGGTACGAGAGGTAATCAGGCAGCCATCGGGAAACATCACTTCTTCTTCGGTGGCAAAAATGGTGCGTTGATGCCCATTGTAATCCGTTGTTTTAAATTCTCTGTAATGATGGACGGTGGGCTGTGGCATAATCAGATAGCCTTGAGCATCTTTGTGTGTGATGGGGCGTTCTGGTTTATTTACAGAGTTAATCTCTTTATTAGATTTAGATTTAAAAAAATTAAAAAAACTCATTCTTCAATCCAATCGGCTAACTGCTTAACCGTATTGCGAACACTTAACAATATTAAGCCTAATTTTGCTTCTTGTTTCGCGGTAATAATTAACGAACTTTCAGGGCTAGCCTGCACAACAACAATCAAACCGTCATCACCCTGTATAATCACTTGCGCCATTTTGCCACATTGTAGTTCTCGCGTGGCACGATTGCCTAATGCCAACATGGCGGCGGTCATCCCACCCAAACGGTCTGGTTCAACTTCATCAGGTAATTTGAATGCAATGGGCAAGCCATCATTGGAAACCAGCGCCGATGCCAAAATATCGCTGGACGACCCATTCAAATCTTGTAATGCTAACTCGATCATTTTAATATTTGAATTTGAGCTCACTACATTTACTCCTTATCATAAAATTTAATAAGAAAATGACTGCATTTATTTTCAGACAGCCTTTTGGTACACGACAAAAATATTCAAAATATTCACATGACTTGAAAATAACAGCAGTCTGAAAATAATTATTCTAATTTTTAATGAAATAATTTATTTATTCTTCAGTTAACCATGAGGCATACAATGCACTCATTTCAGCAATTTTTTCACGCGATGGTTTGCGGCGTACAGAAGTATAACCGCGTACTTCGCCATGACGAATATTGGGAATGACGGTGGCATACACCCAGTAAAAACCGCCATCTTTGCGTAAATTTTTCACATAACCATGCCATTTTTCGCCACGTTGCAGCGTTTCCCATAAATTGGCAAAGGCGGCTTTGGGCATATCGGGATGACGCAAAATGCTGTGTGGCATTCCGATTAATTCTTCCCGTTCCCAGCCGCTCATAATCACAAAGGCTTCGTTGGCATGGGTAATATAGCCGTTTAAATCGGTGCAAGAGGTAATCAGGCAACCATCGGGAAACATCACTTCATTTTCGGTCATATAGGCGGTGTAATGTCCGCCATAAAAATTCACCATCTCGCGTGTTCGATGTGGTGCATCGGGAATGGGCATCGTTGGCTGTGTATAGTGTGGTGGCGTAAAATTCATCATGATTGTCCTTATTTGAAAATTAGTTTTAGAACTTTTAAAACTATGACTACAATCAACAAAATGTCTGAAAATGGAACGCGATTATACTCTTTGACTTCACATAATTAAATATTTTCTTGAATCATTTGATATAGCGCAATGAAAATTAAAAAAAATAATTATAGACCTGTTTTATTGAAAAAAACATTCACGAATGTTTCACATTCATGTCAAATAGTGGCAAAATGATGTTTTTTTGCTTTCAGGCTGCCTAAAAAGTTAGCGCGATGAAGTTGCGCCGTTTCAGGCTGCCTGAAATATTGTTTTAATTGAGAAATAAAATATGACCGAACAAAATCAAAATCCACAAATTGAAGAGCAATTAGACGAAAACCAAATCATCGCCATTCGCCGCGAAAAATTGCACCAATTACGCCAACAAGGTATCGCTTATCCAAATGATTTTAAACGCGATAGTTTTGCTGCTGATTTACACGCCAAATATGATAACGTGAGCAAGGAAGAACTTGACCCACAAGAAATCCCTGTGAAAATCGCAGGTCGCATGATGTTGAAACGTCAAATGGGTAAGGCGAGTTTTGCCACCATTCAAGACGTGTCGGGTCAAATCCAGTTGTATTTGAACAATAAAGGCGTGAGCCAAGACGTGTTGGACGCGTTCAATCATTGGGATATGGGCGATATTATTGGCGCGGAAGGTACGTTGTTCAAAACCAATCATGGCGAATTGACGGTGCGTGTGTCGCAAATTCGTTTATTAACCAAATCGTTGCGCCCATTGCCCGATAAACACAAAGGTTTGAGCGACCAAGAAACCAAATATCGCCAACGCTATGTGGATTTGATTGCCAATGCCGATAGCCGCGACATTTTCATCAAACGCAGCCAAATCGTGCAAGCCATTCGCACGTTCATGGTAAACGAGCAATATTTGGAAGTGGAAACACCGATGATGCACGCCATTCCAGGTGGCGCGGCGGCGAAACCGTTTATCACACATCACAATGCTTTGGATATGCCGCTTTATTTGCGAATTGCGCCTGAATTGTATTTGAAACGCTTGGTAGTGGGCGGTTTGGAGCGCGTGTTTGAAGTAAACCGCAACTTCCGCAACGAAGGTATGTCGGTTCGCCATAATCCTGAATTCACGATGATGGAATTTTACGAAGCGTTTAGCGATTACGAACGCATGATGCAAATGACCGAAGGTGTGATTCGCGCGGCTTGCCAAGCGGTTTCAGGCAGCCTGAAAATCCAATACAACGGCAAAGAAGTGGATTTGGAAAGCCCATTTGAACGCTTAACCATTGTGCAAGCCATCAAAAAATTCAATCCACATTACACCGATGAACAATTAAATGATGCCGAATGGTTGAAAAAAGAAATCGTGAAACATGGCGAAAGTTTGCCACACGCGAGCGGTTTGGGCAGTTTGCAATTAGCCTTGTTTGAAGGTTGCGCGGAAAGCAAATTGTGGAACCCGACTTTCATCGTGGATTATCCTGTGGAAGTGTCGCCATTGGCACGCGCTTCGGATACGAAAGCAGGTTTGACCGAGCGTTTTGAATTGTTTGTGGTGGGACGCGAATTGGCGAACGGCTATTCGGAGTTGAACGACCCCGAAGACCAAGCCGCCCGTTTCAAAGCGCAAGTCGCACAAAAAGACGCAGGCGATGACGAAGCCATGCATTACGATGCGGACTACATTCGCGCCATGGAATATGGTTTACCACCGACTGGCGGTTGCGGCATCGGCATTGACCGTTTGGTGATGTTGCTAACAGACGCGCAAACCATTCGTGATGTGGTGTTGTTCCCACAAATGCGCCCAGAATAATACTTTAAAATCAAACATCTGCTTTAAAAAAACAGTGGGTGCAACTTTACCAGAACGCGGCGTCTTGCCGCCGCACCCACGCTTTTGGGTTTGTGGCACGGAACGGTTAGTTCTTCGTAGAATGGTAGGTCGGGCATAAATGCCCGACCTACGCGACTTTAAATATTGTTTGGCTTACTTTTTCAAAAAGTAAGTCGCCACGCGGCGACAGAGCGCAAAACCGCCAAATCACCACCCATCATCACGACGAAGACAGCGTGGGTGCGGCGGCAAGACGCCGCGTTCCGCCAAATATTCAGATAACCTTTCAAAACATAGCATCTATTTAAAAGCAGCTGATTGTTTTGATGTATTTGGCTTACTTTTTAAAAAATGTTCCGCTGGACGCGTAGTCCTCGCCCGCGCGGCGATAGAGCGCAAAACCTTTGATATTCCCGTTTCAAATTTTGGGTCGTGTACCAAAAGGCTGCCTGAATGTTTAAAAAGGTGTAAAATACTTGGTTTCTTAAAAAGAACATTAACACATGGAGTTTTCATTATGTCTAAACTGATTTTGGTATTAAACTGCGGTTCATCGTCATTAAAAGGCGCGGTATTGAACAGCGCAAATGGCGAAGTTTTGTTGAGCTGCTTGGGAGAAAAACTGGGTTTGGCAGATGCCTACATCACATTCAAAGTGAATGGCGAAAAAGAAAAAGTAGAATTGGCTGCACAACCTAACCACACAGGCGCAGTCGGCGCGATGTTGAACAAATTGAAAGCCATGGGCTTGGACAGTCAAATCGGTGCAATCGGTCATCGCGTGGTAAGCGGTGGCGAATTGTACAGCGATTCTGTATTGATTAATGATGATGTGATTGCTGCGATTGAGAAATGTATCCCATTGGCACCATTGCATAATCCTGCTAACTTGTTGGGTATTCGTGCCGCGCAAGACATTTTCAAAGGCTTGCCAAACGTAGCCGTGTTTGACACCGCATTCCACCAAACCATGCCAGAACATGCTTACACTTACGCGGTACCACGCAAATTGTATCGTGAATTTGGTTTGCGCCGTTACGGTTTCCACGGCACCAGCTACCGTTTTGTAGCGGAAGAGGCAGCGCGTTTCTTGGGCAAAGACATCAACAACTTGCGTTTGGTTGTGGCTCACTTGGGGAACGGCGCATCTGTTGCTGCCATCAAAAACGGTAAATCAGTAGATACGTCTATGGGTATCACGCCATTGGAAGGCTTGGTAATGGGTACGCGTTCTGGCGACATTGACCCTAGCGTGTACGAATTCTTGGCGGATAATTTGAATTTGTCTGTGAAAGAAGTAACCAATTTGTTGAACAAACAAAGTGGTTTGTTGGGCATTTCTGAATTGTCTAGCGACTGCCGCACGATTGAAGAAGAATCTTTGAATGGTCATGAAGGCGCGTTGTTGGCGTTGGAGATTTTCTCTTACCGTTTGGCAAAATACATCGCGTCTATGGCGGTGGCAACTGGCGGCATTGATGCCTTGGCATTTACAGGCGGTATTGGTGAAAACTCGGACATTATCCGCGCTAAAGTGTTGAATTACTGTGCGTTCTTGGGCTTTAAATTGGACGAGCAAGGCAACTTGGCAGCGCGTTTTGGCAAAGCAGGCGCAATTACCACCGCCGACAGCCCAGTGGTGTCTGTTGTGATTCCAACTAATGAAGAGTTGATGATTGCATTGGATACAGCGCGTTTGTCTGGTCTGTAATTTAGTGCGTTTCGTGTAAAATAGGACACCTTGAAAAGTTGATTTTCAAGGTGTTTTGATTTTTCAGGCTGCCTGAAAGTGCGCGACAAAATAAAAATCATCGTCATTCCCGCGCAGGCGGGAATCCATTTGTAAATCTAATAAACTTATTTTAAACAGATATTTGTGTTGTTTAAACTTGGATTCCCGCCTGCGCGGGAATGACGACATATCTATTGTTTCAGGCAGCCTTTCAAAAAATGTCGTGTACTGAAAGGGAGAGACAATGCCCTACCAATACAACGAAGTGCAAACGGTTTCGTGCCTGTAACCGAAAGCGTGGGTGCGGCGGCAAGACGCCGCGTTCACTCCCAAAATTCAAAAAACATTTCCATTATTTAGGAATTTCCATGCTCACCATCTTTTTTTCCGCATTGGCATTTGCTTTGAAAGTAACGCTGCCCAATCTTTTATTGTTAATTTTGGGTAAATATTTACGCATCAAAAACATGGTTGATATCCGATTTTGTGAGCAAGCCTCTGATTTGGTGTTTCAATTTGCGTTGCCATTGATGCTGTTTATCAATTTGGTGGAAATGAAAATTGATTATGCCGCCAACATTAAAATGGTTACCGTTGGCGCATTATGCACGTTTTTATTGTATTTATTGGCAGAAATTTACGCCTATTTTCGCGTCCCCAACGTTGCCGACAAGGGGGTATTTGTGCAAGGTGTTTTCCGCAGCAATCTCGGCATCGCAGGGCTGGCAATGGTGCAAAACGCGTATGGAACCGCAGGCGTGGCAAATGCCGCCGTCTATCTCGGCTTGATTACTATTTTATTAAATATTTTGTCGGTACTCACGTTAAGCCGCACCGCCAGCAGTTCGCTCTCACAAAAATTGCGCGGCGTGGTCAAAAATATTGCTAAAAATCCGCTGATTATCATGATTACGTTGGCATTGATTTTGAACGCGCTCCATTTCAGGCTGCCTGAAGTTTTATTGCAAACGTTCAAATACCTATCCCACATCGCCTTACCGCTTGCGCTCATCTGCGCGGGCGCAACATTTGACTGGAAATCCGTGCGCCAAACGTCTGATATTTCTATGGAAGCCAGCGCAGGTCGTCTGTTTTTGGCACCTACTTTGGCGATTATTATTGGGTTGGCGTTTGGCTTGCGCGGCGTGGAATTGGGGATTATCTTTTTGATGACCGCCACGCCTGTTGCCGCCGCGAGCTACGTCATGGCACGCGCAATGGGCGCAAACGATGTCGCCGCCGCTAACATCATCGGCATTACCACCGCAGGCAGTATGATTACCACGTCATTGGGCGTTGCTATGTTGCGCGGTTTAAATTTGATTTAGTGTATTTTTTTGGGGAACGCGGCGTCTTGCCGCCGCACCCACGCTTTTAGGTTTGTGGCGCGGAACGGTGGGTTCTCCGTAGAGTTGGTTGTAGCGTGAGCTTTGCCCATGATTGAGCTGGAGTCTTTGCAAAACTTGCATTCTTAAACGTAGGGGCGGATTTCATATCCGCCCTGATTTTATAATGATTTTTCAGTACACGACATTTTTTGAAATGCTACCTGAAACAGTAGATAT